>JAYENE010000310.1:0-11697 GCA_034721935.1 Thermodesulfobacteriota bacterium | reverse complement strand
GTAGGGGCGGGTTTGAAACCCATCGGTAAAACCAAATCCATCGTAGGGGCGGGTTTGAAACCCATCGGTAAAACCAAATCCATCGTAGGGGCGGGTTTGAAACCCGCCCCTACTGATTGATTGTGAAATTGCTATAGTGGACAAAATGGCGAAAAGTGTCCTGCTTTATGTTGGTAGTTGTTTTTATCAGCTAAATGGCTATTTTGATGTGGTTGTAGAAAGTCGCCGTTGGCAGATCTGTCATTTCGGCCCGCCTGCCAATGCCCGGCACTGGCAGGCAGGCCGTAGGGAGAAATCTTATTCTTTCAATGCGTTACAGTAAGATTTTCCTGTCGTCGAAACAAGGATTTCTCGCTTCGATCGAAATGACAAGTTTAGAAAACTTTTTACGAACTTATCGATTTTAAGAGTCCTTAAAATTAAAAAGGGAGCTAAATCAGATGTACGCTATAGTTGCTTCAGGCGGAAAACAATATAAAGTTCATGAGGGTGAAATTTTAAGAGTTGAAAAGATTCCAGGAGAGGCTCGCGACTCTGTTTCTTTTGATAAAGTCCTTATGTTTTCAGATGGTAAAACTGTAAATATCGGCAGACCGCTTCTTGATAATATAATGGTTAACGGCCATATCGTTCAACAGGAAAAAACAAAAAAAATAATTGTTTTCAAGTATAAGAGACGGAAAAGATACCGCAAAAAACAAGGTCATCGCCAACAGCTTACTGCTGTTATGATAGACGATATTAAAAGCGCCTAAAATGTCTAAAGTTAAAGCAGGCGCCTCAAACTTATTTCATGCATCTGAAAATTGGGTAAATAAAAGCACCATTATGCGTAACTGTATTTAAGAATACGCGTACTAAGGAGTAGAAATAATGGCACATAAAAAAGCAGGCGGCAGTTCAAGAAACGGTCGCGACAGCAATGGACAAAGGCGTGGTGTTAAACGAAGTGGCGGAGAGAAGGTAATGGCCGGAAATATACTGGTTCGTCAGCTTGGGACAAAGATTCATCCAGGGAATAATGTTGGAATGGGTCGAGATTATACATTATTTGCCATTGTTGACGGGATTGTTGCTTATGAGCGAATGGGCAGTTCGCGTAAGAAAGTAAGTGTTTATGCAGCGTGAAATTCATTGACGAAGCGATTATCACTGTTCAGTCCGGGGATGGAGGTCGCGGATGTGTAAGTTTCAGGCGTGAAAAATTTATACCCCGCGGAGGACCGGATGGAGGAGACGGCGGAAAAGGCGGTGATGTTGTTTTTGTGGCAACATTACGAAGACGCACCCTGTATCAGTTTCGATACAGGAAGAGGCTGAAAGCTAAAAATGGCGCCCACGGACAGGGCAAACAAAAGGCAGGCAAAAACGGTGAAGATCTTAAAATAGAAATTCCCCTTGGCACTTTGGTTTTTAATGCCGAAACCGGCCACCTGATAAAAGACTTTATTAAACCTGGCGAAACTTTTGTGATAGCAAAAGGTGGCAGAGGCGGCCAGGGAAATTCACGGTTTAAATCGTCAACAAACCGTGCGCCACGGTTTGCCCAGCCGGGTGAACCCGGCGAAACCCTGACTCTAAAGATAGAGCTTAAACTCCTTGCGGATGTAGGTATTATCGGTCTTCCAAACGCAGGGAAATCCACCCTTATCAGCGTTATTTCTTCAGCGCTACCCAAGATAGCCAGCTACCCATTTACAACACTTACACCTAACCTTGGCGTAGTTCAAACCGAGCTGAAAGAGCCTTTTCGGGGAGAGCCTTTTGTTGTCGCTGATATACCCGGATTAATAGCTGGAGCGCATAAAGGGGCCGGGCTGGGTATAAGATTTCTAAAACACATAGAGCGAACCCGAATCCTTGTTCATCTTATCGATATATCCTCTATTGACACGAACCATCCCCTTGATGTTTATAATACTATAAATATTGAACTTGCATTATACAGCAAGAATCTTGCAAAAAAGCCTCAGATTGTTGTATTAAATAAACTTGATATTCCAGGCGCCAAAAAAGCGGCAGATATATTTCAATCCGCTGCAAAGGGAAAGAGGATAGAATTAATTTCCGCAATCACCGGAAAAGGGGTTGACGATCTAAAATCGCAAATCATTCAATTGTTGAACGTAACCGCATTAGCCACTGAGGAATTGATCTCTCCTTCGTCATTCCGGCGAAAGCCGGAATCCAGAAAGCATAAGGAAGAGAACAGTGAATTGAAGGATTGAGGAATTGAGAAATTGGGGGATTGAAATTAATAGGATACCTTCAATTCCCGAATTTCTAAATTTCTCAATTCGTATTTCCTAAATTATAAATTATGAACTGTAGGAGAATTATATTATAATCCTGGTATCTTGGTGTAGCTGAACTGTTATTGGACATGCTTTATGAATAAAATCAGAAAATCATGTTTTGATTCCGCAAGGCGCATTGTTGTCAAGGTTGGCAGCGGGGTCCTTACCAAAGATAATGGATTAAACCTAAAAGCGGTCAGGTCCACCAGCAGGCAGATTTGTTATCTTATTGATGGAGGAATGGAGGTTATCCTTGTTTCATCCGGAGCTATGGCATCAGGGATAAGGAAAGTCGGATTTTCCAAAAGGCCGGATGAAATCCCCAAAAGGCAGGCAATTGCCGCTGTTGGTCAAGCCGGACTTATCATGGAGTATGAAAAGGCATTTGCCAGATATGGAAAAAAGGTGGCTCAAATTCTTCTGACCAGCGAAGATCTCAGCAACCGAAAAAGATACTTAAATGCTCGAAACACTTTAAGCACATTATTGTTATGGCAGTTTGTTCCGATTATTAACGAAAACGATACTGTTGCGGTGGAAGAGATTAGATTCGGAGATAATGACAATCTTGCCGCCATGATTACAATGCTGATGGATGCGGATATTTTAGTCAATCTTACCGATATTGACGGGCTTTACAATAAAGATCCTCGCAGCAATCCTGATGCAGAGCTGATTCCGGTTGTATCCACAATAAAAAAGAGCATTGAGAAACTTGCGAGTGATATTCCAGGCGCCCTTGGAACCGGGGGAATGATTGCAAAGATAAATGCTGCCAAAAAGATTACTGCAGCGGGGATACCTATGGTAATTGCTGGTGGCGCAGAACCCGATATTTTGAAAAAGATTTTTTCCGGAAAAGAGTATGGAACTTTTTTTGTTCCAAAAAAGAAAAAGCTTGCGGGGCGTAAATGCTGGATCGCTTATAGTTTGAAGCCCAGGGGTGTTATCAAAATTGATAGCGGCGCTGCAACCGCAATACTTAAAAAAGGCAAAAGTCTTCTTCCAAGCGGTATTGTTGGCGTGGAAGGTGAATTTAGTGTCGGAGCGCCTGTAGAATTTAAAATGGATGGTAATAAAACATTGGGTACCGGCCTTGTCAATTACAGCGCAGCCGATATACGCAAGATTATGGGGCTCAGGTCAAGCAAGATTAAGGAGTGTCTCGGATATAAGCCTTATGACGAAGTTATACATAGAGATAACCTGGCTATTACGTGCTATGATTGATAAACTACTTAGGTGAATAGGCTGAAGGCTGTTAGGGAAAGTGCTTTTTAAACTTTTTACGAATTCACCAGAATTGATGGTCTCGTAAAAAGTCAGATATATCACTTAACCGTCATTCCGGCGAAAGCCGGAATCCAGTCTTTTCAAGTAGTTGTAGATCATCTGGACTCCGGTTTGCACCGTAGTGACGACTTTTTACGAATTCACCAGAATTAATATTTTTTATACTTTCTTTGTGTTCTTCGTGGTAAAAAAACATTTCAAGGAGGAAAAATGTCTGTTGAATTAACGATTCTGGAAATGGCAAAAGCCGCAAGATCTGCTTCAATAGAGATGGCAAAATGCCCGTCGATTAAAAAAAACGGAGTTCTTCTCGGAATTGCCGGTAAAATCGAAAAACAAGCTTCATATATAAAGAAAGAAAATAATAAGGATCTTTCACGCGCAAAGGAGATGGGGCTTTCAAATGCAATGATTGATCGGCTTACCGTATCTGATTCAACAATAAAATCTATGGCTGATGGACTGAGGGAGGTGGCGCAGCTTGACGATCCTATCGGTTCCATGAGCAAGACATCGATAAGACCCAATGGTTTGCAGGTTGCGCGTATGCGCATACCTCTGGGCGTTATCGGCATAATTTATGAATCACGGCCAAATGTTACCGCAGATGCTGCCGGCCTTTGCCTGAAAGCCGGAAATGCAGTTATGCTTCGCGGTGGATCTGAGGCGTTCCATTCTAATCAGGCATTAGCCGGAATTATAGGCCACGCTCTTGTTGAAAGCGGCCTTCCAAAGGCCGCGGTTAATGTTGTGCCGGTCAGGGACAGGGCTGCTGTTAATGCACTGTTAAATCAGGAGGAATTCATTGATCTTATTATACCGCGTGGCGGAGAGGGTTTGATCCGTTTTGTAGTGGAAAACTCAAAGATACCTGTTTTAAAACATTATAAAGGTGTATGCCATGTATATGTTGATGATAGCGCGGATCTGGTTATGGCTGAAGAGATCTGTTTCAATGCAAAGGCGCAGCGCCCCGGCGTATGCAATGCCATGGAGACAATGCTTGTTCACAAATCAGTGGCCCGGGAATTTTTGCTTGCCATGGAAAAACGCTTTGTTAACGCCGGGGTTGAAATCAGAGGCTGCTCTGAAACATGCCGCATCCTGCCAAAAGCAATAAAGGCGGCGGAAGAGGACTGGCCTGCCGAATACCTGGATCTCATTATTGCTGTAAAGGTGGTGGAGGATATGGATCAGGCCATCGCACACATGGCAAGATATGGTTCCAGCCATACGGAAGCTATCGTTACATCAGACTATAAAAGGGCCAGGCGTTTTATACGTGAAGTCGATTCTTCGGTTGTGCTAATTAATGCTTCGACCCGGTTTAATGATGGCGCGGAGCTTGGTCTGGGAGCCGAGATCGGCATAAGCACTTCTAAACTTCATGCCTTTGGGCCAATGGGAGTGGAGGAGCTTACAACTACCAAGTTTGTGGTTTTTGGAGATGGGCAGATAAGGCTATAAGTAAAGGTTCATGGGTTCAGAGGTTCAGAGGTTCAGAGGTTCAGAGGTTCAAGGTTCAGAGGTTCAAGGTTCAGAGGTTCAAGGTTCTGGGTTCTATGTTAAGGAAGGGTACGAAACTTGATTGTATAGGAATTTCCTTTCCTGAAATAACAAATAACAAATCACAAATATCAAATAAATTACAATGTCCAAAATCCCAAAACCCGTACCTTTTTAGTCGAGTAGTCGAGTAGGAAAATGGTCGAGTTGTTAACTACTCGACAACTCGACTAATTTCCTACTCGACCATCCTGTTTTATGGCTACCAACGTAAGGCGGGACATCTGCTTTGGTGGATTCGTCGCTTACGCTACTTAATCAACCCTACGATTTTCGGCTACCAGCATAAGTTTGTAGGGTGGATTAAGCGAAGCGAATCCACCAAAAACTGTAAATTCAATCAAAAAGTGTCCCGCTTTAAGTCGGTAGCCTGTTTCATTGGATATTAAAAGTTGGGATTTATTTGTAATTTGATGCTTAAAATTTGGGATTTTATAAGTTCAGTTGGTTATATTGAAACAGGCAATGGGGCAATGCGAATAGGACTTTTTGGCGGCACATTTAATCCGATTCACAATGGGCATCTAAAGGCTATCAAAGAGGTGCAGAAAGGCTTTTCTTTAGATAAAAGCTATCTTATTCCGTCAGCCATTCCGCCGCATAAAGAGCAAGGAAATCTGGTTGACGCAAAAGACCGTATGGAGATGATATGCCTTGCTGTTGCAACCTGCCCGGACCTTATGGAATCGGTTACTGTTTCCGATGTTGAGCTGAAACGTAAAGGGCCTTCATATACAATCGATACTGTCTGCCATTTCAAATCCATATTGCCGAAAGACAGCCGGCTTTATCTTATCCTCGGTCTTGATGCTTTCCTTGAGATAGATACCTGGAAATCTTATACCGATCTTTTCATGCTTACCTCATTTATTGTAATTCCCAGACCCGGGACAGGAAGCGCTGATAGATCCGCTTTCCTGAAATCTATTGAAAATTGTCTAAAAAAGAGCATATCTTACGAATATAATTATTCTTCTGCGCAATCATGCTATATCCATCCTGATAAACAGCCGGTCTTTTTCTTTGACGTAAACCCGATAGATATTTCATCAACAAAAATACGCAAGCTTATCAACCAGGGTATGTCTATTAAGTCTCTGGCGCCTGGAAAGGTAGAAGAATTTATTAAAACAAAAGGACTTTATTTATGATTGATGATCTTGACCTGTTTCTTGCTCATTACGTTAAAGCAGTTAAGGGGAAAAAGGCAACCGATATTGTGGTTCTTGATGTCCGGGGGCTGACCTCTATTGCAGATTTTTTTATCATTTGCAGCGGCAGTTCAAACCGCCAGGTTATGGCAATTGCCGAATTTATTCAGATTTATCTCAAAAAGCATGGAATAAAGCCGCTTAGCGTAGAGGGTATAAAAGAAGGACACTGGATTTTGTTAGACTACGGCCATATTATCATCCATGTTTTTTATGAACCTGCCCGCAATTTCTATGACCTTGAAGGACTATGGACAGATGCGAAAAGGGTAAATACTGAAAGCTTGAATTGAGTTTATTTTTTTGAATATCGAATATCGAACAAGGAATTTCGAACATCAGAAGTTTTTTAAAATAATAAGATACTTTTTTTTACTTCGACCTGCCCGCAATGTCTTTATGTTGTTCGTGTAGAATACCATAAAGTGACGGTATGGTAACATTTATCACCTTAACACCAATTGCAATGCATGGCAGGCGGGTATTCTGCGGTTCCTTGTTCCGCGGTTCGATATTCAAAATAGATGACTAAAGGACCAACCTCGAAAAGTGTAAACTACAAAATGAAGGATGCCAAAGCCTTATGACAAAAAATAAAAGACCATGCATGTTGATGATTTTAGACGGATGGGGAATCAACCCCAACCATGATGGAAACGCTGTTTATCTTGCCAAAACTCCCTGCCTGGACATACTGAAGAAAGAATATCCCAATACCAGCCTGCTGTGTTTTGGTGAAGCTGTCGGACTTCCGGAAGGGTTCATGGGCAATTCCGAGGTCGGTCATCTGAATATTGGGGCAGGGAGGATAGTATTTCAGCATTTACTCAGAATCAACACAGCAATTAATGATGGATCATTTTACGAAAATCAGGCCATAACCTCCATAATGTCTAAGGTAAGGGCTAATAATTCTGCGCTTCATATGATGGGGCTTGTTTCAGACGGAGGCGTGCACAGCCATCTGAAACATTTGTTTGCCCTTCTAAATATGGCCAGACAAAAAGGGCTTAGCCGGGTTTATATACATGCCATAACCGATGGCCGCGATACCCTGTCCGACAGCGGAGCAGGATATGTGAAAGATTTGCAGGATTATATCAACTCAATCAACTTTGGCTCCATTGCGACCATTTGCGGCCGTTTTTATGCTATGGACAGGGACAACAGGTGGGACCGCACGGAAAGGGCTTTTCGTCTGTACACGATGGGTGAAGGAATAAAAGAAAAGGATTCTGTAGAAGCAATAAAAAACGCCTATATGCGGGAGGAAACCGATGAATTTATCCGCCCCACCGTGATTACCGGCAAGGATGATAACGCCCTGAAAATAGTCGAAGATAGTGATGGAATTATATTTTTCAATTTTCGCTCCGACCGCGCCAGACAGATAACTCACGTGTTTACAGATCCGGTTTTTGATCCATTTAAAAGAGAATCGTTGCCAAAGCTTTGTGAATATCTCTGCATGACCTTATACGATGCAAAGCTTACTTTGCCTCTGGCCTTTCCCCCTGTTCATCTAAATAAAATCCTGGGGCAGGTAATAAGCGAGCACGGATTAAGACAGCTCAGAATTGCGGAAACAGAAAAGTATGCCCATGTAACCTATTTTTTTAATGGCGGGGAAGAAAAGCCTTTCTCGCTTGAGGATCGATGCCTCATCCCATCTCCGCGCGAGGTGGCGACCTATGACCTAAAGCCGGAAATGAGCGCTCCTCTGGTGGCTGAAGAGGTTGTTTCACGTTTGCGATCAAATAACTACGACCTGATTGTTCTAAATTTTGCCAACATGGATATGGTGGGCCATACAGGGGTTCTTGATGCTGCAATCAGGGCATGTGAAACAGTTGACAGATGTGTAAAAAAAATAGTCGATGAAATGCGGCTCATACGCGGCGATATTCTGATTATCGCGGATCACGGAAATGCAGAAGAAATGATAGATAAAAACGGCCATGTCCATACCGCGCATACACTCAATCCTGTTCCTTTTATACTGGTTAGCGATAAATACAAAAATGTTGAATTAAAACCCGGCATCCTTGCAGATGTTGCCCCTACAATCCTGAATATTTTAGGCATTGACAAACCAGAAGAGATGACCGGAAATTCTCTGATTTCCAAATAACAGAAATTTGAAAACTCAAAAGCAACCTGTTGACAACCAGAGCCGGCGGGCAGTTAAATTTAAAACGGCTGACTGTTTGACCGTGTTAGTGAGCGTTAAGAAAGAACGACTACCAAATACAATTTTCTATAAGTCGGATAATGTCGGGTTTAGCAGTCTTTTTATAAAAGGATTGCTCTAAGTTCTTTCTTTACGCTCACTTATGCGTGAGTTTCAGCCGTTCTTAAATTTAATTGTCTGCCGGCTCTGGTTAATCTCATAATGAGTTTTCAAATTTCCAAATAAAGGTTTCGTACCTCGCAGAAATGAATCAGGCCACCATAGTCTTTTCCAGCCACCGACCGGAAACTTTGCGCCTTGCGTCCCGTGCCATGCGCTATCATGATGCAATCTTTCTGGAAGAACCCGCTACGCCACAATTTCACCGCATGCTTGAAGGAGATATTACAATTGAGGATTATCTGCTGGAAAGAGACTTTGAATTTCCTGAGTTCAGTTGCAAAATGTGCCGGCTGTTCCGCGACCTCAAGAAAGAGGGAAAGACATTTTATCAAGTAGAACCATTTTTAGATGTTCTTGGGGGCATTCACGAATTTTTTGGTAGGGGAGGAGACTTTATGGACTTTGATCCGCATTCAACGCAATTCCAGGTTTACATGGCAGAAAAGAGAGCAACCAGGGAACTTCTGAATTATTACCAGACAGTATTACAGGGGTCTTTTGAAGCCACCTTAGAGGCAGTAAAACAATTTGCCCGGGTCGATGCGGCAAGGATTGTCTTGCGCGATAAAATGCGCGCTAAAGCTCTAAAACCCCTTTTGTTAACCTTTGCCTCGGCTTATGTCGAAGCTGGTTATATTCACTGCGCCCTTTGGCGCGAACTCAAAAAGAGACTTTCCGATCATGTCTGCCTTAAGCGCGTCTTTCTTATGGCCCCAATAGTAAAACCTCTCCTGGGAAAGCGTCAGGCGCTCGGGCCTGGAGATATCCTGACACTACTTTATATGTTTCACCCCAATATCCAGGGAAAGCGCATAGATCTTCTTGCTGCCAGAAGCCTGGTGTTTATAAAGCTCTTGGAAAAAAGAGAGATGACGGAAGAGGACGGGCGCTATCCGCACATTCGAAATGAGGTGGAAACTATTCAAAAGGTAGGAAATCTCTCGTTCGATGACTGCAAAACTCTTTTCCCGAAAATCCGCCTGGTCAAGACAGAAAAAGCCAGGTCAATTATGAAAGCATATATTTCCGCTTTGGCTTCCTGACGTTATCAGAGCTAAATCAGGATTTAGCGGACATTTAGTTTGTGCCCGCCATGGCGCAGACCCGGGGTCGAGTCGGAAAATGGTTGACCACTCGACCAATCAACCACTCGACCAATTTGTGACGTTTTGAAACGACAAAGTCTTGACAATCTCTACTTTTTGGGCTTTTCCGTGGCTATTGGGATTTTAGCCGCCATCGGAGCCCTGTTTTTCCGCAGTCTGATCGAAATTTTCCAGAATCTTTTCTGGGCCTCCGGATCCACTTTTCTTGAGAAGCTCATCAATTCCCCATGGTGGCTAAAAATCCTTGTTCCAGTGGCCGGCGGGCTCATTGCCGGACCTATTATCACCTTTTGGGCGCCGGAAGCAAAAGGACCGGGGGTGCCTGAAGTCATCCTTTCCGTGGCAAGGCGGCAAAGCACCATCCGTCATCGCGTCACCTTCTTAAAATCCCTGGTAAGCAGTCTTCTCATCGGTTGCGGAGCTTCCGTGGGACGGGAAGGCCCGATTGTTCAGATAGGAGCCTCGGTCGGCTCTTCTGTTGCCCAGGTGTTCCGGCTTTCTCCTGATCTCCGGCGTGTCTGCCTGGCGTCAGGCGCTGCAGCAGGTATCGCCGCCACTTTCAATGCTCCTATTGCCGGGACATTCTTTGCAGTGGAAATCATTTTAATGGAGATTGAAATTGCTCATATCAGCCACATTATTATTTCTTCAATCGTCGCTTCAGTGCTTTCCAGAATTTTCTGGGGCGAATTTCCGGCATTTATCGTTGCTCCATTTCAATTGACCAATTATTGGGAACTCAGTATTTATCTTGCGCTCGGGCTATTGGCCGGGGTTGTTGCGATATTCTTTGTTCGTTTGACTTATGCCATAGATGGTCTATTTTGCCGGTTGCGAATTGCTGAATGGATCAAACCGGCTATTGGCGGGTTGTTGTTGGGGCTCATCGCTCTCAAACTCCCTCATGTCATGGGTGTAGGTTACGAAACCGTCAATTTGTCCCTTGCGGGTTCTCTGGGCCTTAAGATGGCTGTCCTGTTACTATTTGCCAAGATTCTTGCCACCTCCTTATCCATTGGTTCCGGAATGAGCGGTGGTATTTTTGCACCATCTTTGGTCCTGGGAGCAACATTGGGCACCATAGTGGGCATTATCGCCAACTATCTGCTTCCAGATCTTACATTAAGCCCTTGCCACTATGCCCTGGCCGGTATGGGCGCCGTGGTAGCCGGCGCTACTCTGGCCCCAATTACAGCCATTCTTACCATCTTTGAACTTACATATTCCTATCAGATCATTCTTCCCCTTATGGTGGCCTGCATTACCAGCGCAATCATTGTCAGGCTTTTATTCGGATATTCAGGTTACGAGATAAAACTCCTCAAACAGGGAATCAACATCGTGCGGGGGCATGATGTTGGAATTTTGAGGAACCTCCGCGCCACGGACTTTATGAGCAAGGAATTTGAAACCTTGCGCGACTCAACTACTCTTCAATCAATTGCGGATCAGGTCATTCAATCCCCCTATCCCCACTTTGTTGTATTAAATCAGCGAGACGAACTTGCAGGAGTGCTTTCTTTGAGAGACCTTAGAGCATCTCTGGACAAGTTTGAGGAATTAAAAAAGATCGTTGTTGCGGATGATCTCATGACAAAAAAAGTAATCACTCTCTCTGCCGAAGACAACTTAGAAGCAGCCCTTCATCTGTTCGAAAGTCATCGGGTTTCTTTCGTGCCGATAACAGATTCCGCAAATCCCAAAAAGGTTATAGGAATCTTAAAAAAGGATGATCTTCTTCAGGCTTATGAAGAAAGGGTCTTGAAGGATCGGATTCTTTCTTTGTCTTAGGAACGTGGACGAAATAACTTTCCCAACTGACCCATCAGATACAACGTCTGAATAAAATATTGACTAAAAAATAAAAAAAA
>JAYENE010000309.1:0-2756 GCA_034721935.1 Thermodesulfobacteriota bacterium | reverse complement strand
TTTTTTTCCATTTTATTTTACCCTGACAATTAATTTGCTGATTAGAAGCATGCTGCCGCTAATCAGCATTTTATTTTTAGAATCAAATAATGCATAAAATCGTTTTTTCTTGTTAAAGGGAAGGAGAGAAAACGATGCAAAGAGCAAAACCGAGAAAAAGGCCATGCAGAGTCTGCCGAAGGTGGTTTTTGCCGGATGGACGACTTAAAAATCGTCAGAAGACATGCGGCAATCCGGAATGTCAAAGAAAGTGGCACAGAAACAGTCCTGACGCATGAGTTTTTTAGAAAGGGGTTACCGCCATGTTTTGGCTATTTTTTTACCAATGCAAACTCAATTATTCACAAAAAAGCTGCTTTAAGCGACAAGTTTGCTCGATGTTCAATCAAATTAATCGCAAAAGTGCGCTCTTCTTCAGGTCTTTCAGCTTTTAAAGGATATCGAGGCGCTTAATTCTGCTTATATCAAACGCAGTTGATAGGTTTGCTTCAGACGTGCCCGCACCCAATTAATATCCAGCCATGGCCCAGTTAAAGTTTCACGGACAAAACTTATAAAACCACGCACTCCCTTTTCAATAAATATCCGGACAAGGCTTTCAGAATATTGGGCAAGCACGTTTATCGTTCGCCCAATTCGCATTAAATAGTGATATCCCTTCATAGCATTCCAATCATATGAAAAGCAGTGCTCATACTGATAGCCCTGGCGTTTTTCTGCCAGCAGTTCAGATTCAATATTCCAGCGATGGCGCGCACCCAAATTACAGCGTTCGTGGATATTTGCCGGTTCCAGAGGCTTGCCGGATATCCAGGCGTGCCTGGAGGTTTTTGTTACGATCTCACCGGTATCTTTATCCACTTCTTTCCAGCTCTCTTCACAGACAACAACATGTGCTATCTGCTTTTTGAAGACATCATAGTAATACTCGATATCGTTTACCCATTTAAAATGTTGTTTCCTGTTGCTACACTTTCTTCTGTGGCAATTTTCGGGTAAAAGTTTTTTTAAGCCCTCATATTCCTCCCAAACACTGGGAAGGCTTTTATCCTGCAAAACAATCATAAAATCCCAATTGTTTTTGCGGCATATTTCCATAACTGGTCCATTGGGATAAAGTCCGTCCAAAAGCACCATCACAGGCAACCGTTTAAATGCGGATTTCAAACGCCTGGCAAGTCTTTTAAATGCTTTGAGTTCGCAGTCCTGCTTGTTTGTATCAGTATCACCTTCCGCGTAACTTAAAAATTCACTCATCAACGGTATCGTCATACCATTATGAAACGCAAGACTCGCTTCCAGAACATAGACGTAATATTGCTTCTCACGACTATCGCCTTTTTTTACTTTGCGCTCCAGACATTCTTCGCTCCACAGGTAACTGCGAACAAACTTTTGGGTCCCGTCGATTGCGATCGGGTAACGGCCATTAATCAGATATCGAATAAATTTCTTTTTGCGAATCAAACTGTTGGCCATATCAAGTTGCGCCTTCTCAATTTCAGATATATCAATCCTTTCTAACAAACGCATTAGTGTGTCGTTATGGGGCAGCTCTTCGAACTTAAGGAAACAGTTGCTTCAGGTTTTCCATAAACATCGGAAGGGTCATTTTCCTGTTGGCTTCTCGCTTGGAAGACATCTGAAAAACAAAAATCAAAATGCCGTAAATCATAAGCGCCGTCAGTTTGTATTTGATTTTCTTCGGATTCCTCGGATCTGGTATCCTGGACAATCGTTTTAGCAAAACCGGTAAATTTGCCTGTAAAATTCGATGTTGTTCTGTAACGGCTGTCATACGGATTTGCTGTTCTTCAGCCACAGTTTTATATTTGTTTTTACCATTGCTGATTGAAGGCTGAACACTTTTAAAACCTTTTGCCTGCTGAATTTTCAACAGATGCTTTTCGGCCTTCTTCGTTTCCTTTCTCTGCTTTTTGATAGCTTCGCGGTTTGGACGACTGCTGGGCTTGCTCATATCTGTACCCTCCCAACCAGGTTGTCCGAACAAAGCATGTCCTGATAATCTTTTATCAGCGGCTTAATAAATATCTTCTTTGGGCAAGTGCTGTAAGTCTTACCTTTACGAACCAAACCCTGTCCTGTTGTCATTCCCAGATATTGCCAGTTTGATGCTTTATAACAGATCCCGCGGTAATGATTCGGGTTAACAAATGTCTCCATTAAAACAGGACTATAGCCCCAGCGATCCAGCCAGTGCTGACTTATCTGCTTGCTAATCTGTCCTAATACGTGGCTGGCAAGATTCCTTATCTTTACCCATGGAAAAATTAAATACCTTGAGTTGTTTATAACCCAGGCTATGTTCCTCAAACGCTGTTTCTCGGTCCATCCAATCCATCTGTCCCTAACCCCTATGGACTTGGCTGCGCCTGAGAATAAGGCACAACCTAATATCATATCATTGCTTTTGAAAAAATACCGCAAATAAAATCCAAACGGCTTCTTGTACCCAAGATAATGATAGCGACTCAAATATTCTTTCCACAGCTTTGCAGCTTTTTTGTCATTAACAACTTCCAGTTCTACCGGACCAAGCTCCCTTAGTTTGCAGTCTATTTTATGCTGCGGTTCTGTTTTTTCTGTTGGTGGTATTAAACTTTTAACTATTGGTTTTGATACACTACGCTTTTCAGGAAGCTTCAAAACCCCTTCAGCTTCCAGTCTTTTCAATAACTTAAAGCAGGCATCTACTTTGTTGGTGCCCGATGCTGTATACCACTGAAGATTCTCCG
>JAYENE010000308.1:0-2759 GCA_034721935.1 Thermodesulfobacteriota bacterium | reverse complement strand
AACCCGCCCCTACGGGTTACGTGCATCAAATCTCGTAGGGGCGGGTTTACCCCGCCCGAATAGAGTTTATGTTTTCGGCTTTAACAAACTGGTAATGCTTCCGGTTCAAGGTTCAGAGTTATATCTTACGAAACGTTGGTGTAGCGAACCGCATTATATTTAAGGAGGTATGATGGCTTTGAAAAACAAAAAAATTATGAAGGCATGTCTTGTTTTGGGGATTGTATTACTTTTTGTATCAACAGGTTACAGCAAAATGGTGACGGTTGTAGGGCAGGGTATGGATCGTAAAAGCGCTATTGCTGATGCCCAGCGTGCTGCGGTCGAACAGGGCATAGGGGCTCTCATCGATTCCAAAACCAGGGTTGCGAACTTTGAGGTATTGCAGGACAGGATTTATTCGAGAGCAAGCGGTTATGTAACTAATTACAATATATTGTCTGAAGGAAAAACTCCGGACGGCTCAATATACACCGTAACCGTGCGGGCTGACGTGCAAACAGCTTCGATCAAAAGTGATTTAAGAGCCATCGGGATTCTAATGGCTCAGATCGGCAACCCGCGTTTTATGGCGGTTTATATGCCTGAAACCAGGAGTTCCATGTACCGGAATTCACGAGTAGTCCGGTCTGCCGAGCAAGCGATCAACGGGGTCTTTGCCCGCAAAGGCTTTGTTGTTTTGGATCGAATGTTTATTAATGATGTTTACAACGAGATTGAACGGGCGGGCCGTATCGATGTGGACATGGATGACCTTTCCGCACTTGCCTTAAAATATAAGGCAGACCTGCTTCTGGTGTATGATGTGTATGCTGCCAGGAAGGTTGGAGGACAAAGCAAGTATTTTGGCGGTGTCATTGTTGAAATAGCCTTGCGTGCCGTGGCCCCTGCCACTGCGGATCTGATCGCCCAAAAATCCGGCGACCTGTATGTCAAAACCATGAAAATGAGCGGAAACTACTATGATAATATGCAGGCCGCAAAGGCAGCGGATAAATTGGGGAAAGCCATAGCCGATGCCCTTATTGGAGACACACTGGCTTATTATGAGCGAGCGGTGCATGCAGGGACACGTTTTGATGTGTGGTTTAGAAACTTTCCCGAAGATGAAACATATACCATTGTTGATGTTATTGAGCAGATGTCCGGCTTTAAGGATAAGAACGTTCGAAACGAGTCACCTGGAAATTTTCAGCTCGACGTGAACTACCAGGGGAAGAAATTTGATTTCAAACGGGAACTCTTCAGAGGATTGAAGCGGCAGGGGATTCAATTTGATACCCAGCAGGCCAAAGGAAATCGTTTTCTGCTTTTCAAAAAAGGAACCGATAATCCATTTGGCGCGATTAATATTAATTAACTGTAATTATTCAGGTTGGATAGGCTGTAGGCTAAAGCCTGTTAGTTTTTTTCGGATTTTTATCCTACAGCCTAAATGCCTATAGCCTATCTACCTGATTTTTTTATCGCAGATTACAATCGACCCTGTCCGGCGCAAAATCAACCACTTCAAGGCTGCTTTTGCCAAGATTCAAGCCATCCAAAAGTTCGGCAAGCTCTTCACTCGTGCCCTTAAAACGCAGGTCCAGCACCAGAAATCCTCCGATTTTATTCCATCCTTCCTTTTTACTGCTTACAACTTTGTCCATAATTTCAATATTAGATGCAATCAATCTGTATTGCTGAAAGGAGGTTACGCCGGTTATATGCAGCTTAAGAGGAGTCCCGTTATTAAGAAACTCCTGAAATGAGTTGGTAATGGTATCAACCAGGTATTCGTCAACAGCCTTTTGAACCGCTATCCGCAGAGATTTGTCTGCGCCGGTCAGCGGACTGATATGGACCGAAATTCCGTTTTTTACTATAGGACTCTGAAATTGGTGTCAAAGCTTGAATTGTGAATTAAACTTTCCTTTATTCACAATTCAAGCTTTGACCCCATACCTTTGACTGAAGAAGAGGCAAAACAGAGCGCACGTCGTGCCTACAATAAAGATTCCGCTCTGACATCTTCAGAAATAGGAAAAGCCATCGGACGTTCAAGGCAGACAGTTGACTCATATATAGCAGCTCTGCGAGCGGTAAATCAGATGGGCATTAACATCAAGATATTTCGCATGAACCGGCTCGGCATATCCCAAGGACAGGATTGTAAGGAGATTAGGGGTAGATCAGAAAACAATTCATAATCATTTAGGAGAAATGCCGGAACTGGCATTTCTCCTAAATACCGATCTTGCCAAAGGCTTCACAGTTATAGTAGGGTGGGCACTGCCCACCAATTTATGCTATAGATGATTATACTCCGAGCGGTCACAAATTGCGCTTTTGTCATTTTCGGCACAAATGGATTGAACGACACGGAGGCCGTTCACTACACCAAACGTAGGGAACGACCTCCGCTGAAATTGGTGTCAAAGCTTGAATTGTGAATTAAACTTTCCTTTATTCACAATTCAAGCTTTGACACACCTTTGAATCAGCGGCCACTTTTTAGTCAAGTGTAAACTGCAAAATGAAGGGAGGTCTAAAATTACATTCTTTTTGATAAGAACCCGTTTTTTGAAGGCGGATTAAGTGAAAACTTTAGCTTGGCTAAAGCCTTCAGAAATTTAAACTAAGGGTCTCTAATCACTTCTCATTCGCTTAAAAAAATTACTATTTGTTTAATTTTATTCTTGATATAAATCAACAAGTTACAATACCAGCCTTATTTTTCTGACTCCATGCTCATAATTCGACTAATTTTTAACCACATC
>JAYENE010000307.1:0-2769 GCA_034721935.1 Thermodesulfobacteriota bacterium | reverse complement strand
GAAAGGTGGGGAAGTGAGACCCAAGCGACCCACTGCAGGGAAGAAGAAGCCAGGTATAACGTTCTCTGAAACGAACCATGGAAGGGACACAGAACCCACGAACCATGTCGCCATAAAGTCAGAGAGTACTCCAGGAAACCATTTAAGTGGTAGCCTGCCGGGTAGCATAGTTATGCGCCAGAACAATGTCATTCGGAGTTATGGGCAATCTGTTATTGCAAAACAAATTAAAAAACAGCATGTTAAGATTAGTAGGTTGCAAAAAATACGCTAAATCCATACGTCACCTTGAAAAAAAAATAGGGTGGCGTGTGGAAGCTGTATTTTATTAGTTGGCAATCTTCTGCCATTTGTTTATACGTTTGTGACTAATACGTGACGATCTTCTGTTTAGTCTTGTTTTGTAAGATTGTCTTTGAGAACGCTTAACCGTAAGTTTGATTACTTCTCGTTGCTTTTCTCTGGTTCCTGCGATTACCGGTTCTACTACTCTATAGAAATTATCTAATTGGCTCTTAAAGTTAACTTTCTTCTTGCGATGAAAAGAATGCTGAGGCTCATCTTTTTGATTTTGCTTAAATTTTTCTTCAACACTATTCGAAAGAATTCTATTTAAGGATAGAATGTTAAAACCTGCATAAATTTCCTGTCGAATGAAGTTCTCGTTTTTACCATGAAATTCAATAGATTTAATATGATATTTCAGAGACTTATAAAATTCTTCATGACCCCAGCGGCCGTGATATGTTTGAGAAAAATCGTTTATGCTTATTTTACTGTCAAGAACTGTGGATCCAATATAATACTCGTTATTATTGATATGATATTTCATAAGACGCAACCGGCAAGGCTCAAGTTTGTCAATGAAGGGGTAATTTTTTTTGATATTTGAAAATGTCTTTTTAGTTGGACAGATAGATTTAATCGTATCTTGATTTTCACTATTTATGAATTCATTGATCGTCTTAAAACTAGCTGTTTTAAGACGAAATATAGCATCTATGCCAAGTTTTTTGTGCATAAACAGGAGAGCGTAACTTAAATAGCCTCGATCATAAACTACAACATCTCCTGGTTTTAATTGTTGAATGTGTTTCAGCGCTTCATCCTGTTCGTTCATAGAATTTACAAAGCTGAAATCATAACTAATGCGACTTTTTAACTGATATAGACAGCTAATCAACCCCTGTGGATAAAAAGCATGTTTGCATGGAAGCTTGTAATTTCCATTTTCAACCTTCATCAGATCTCTTGGAACATTGACTTTACTTCCGTCGATGGCAAAGATTCTTCTGCCAAACCACTTGTATTCTTCTTTATCTCCAATATGGTCCTCATATAATTCATTGACAGTGCCGGCTATTTGCTTGAATGCTATGGATGAAAATTTTTTACGTGCTTCACTAAATGTCGATGCAGCTATGGGTTCTTTAAAAGCAAGAGAAATACCGTGTGCATTTGCAGTATCTAATAACTCACAGAGGACTGAAGAGTACGATTCAAAATTTTTCGCAAATACAATACGATATAAAGCCAGAAGTATTGTCAAGGCATTCACTTTCCTGGATCGCTGCATTGATTGTTTATCAATTTGTTTGCAAATGATCGCAATTTTTAGCTGTATCTTCTCCCATAAATCTAACTCGCTTTCATGCAACTCCATCTCTTTGATACATTGATCTAAGTTAGTAGAGTTATCGGAAGTTCCTTTTGTTGTCAGCGTATTAGTTTTCTTTTTTCGCAAAATATCTTTATAGTTTTTCACAACAGGATAAATATAAACATCCTTTGGACAGCAGATTTGAGCCATTTCCTTATCTGATTTGTTGGTATTATAATTACCGGAAGTTTGCCCAATGTGTATCCAATTGGAGGATTTATAAATTGAGCCGTGAAATTGACTGGAATCGACATATGTTTCAAATAATACAGGGTTATAATTAAATTGTTGTTGCCAATCAGCAGGTACTTGCTTTCTCGCGATTGAAAATATTTTTGAAGCCAGATTGTAAATTTTTATCCATGGGAAAATCAAGAATCTGTTATTGTTTATTATCCAATTTAATTTTCTCTCTCTTTGTTCTCTGCTCCAACCTATATGAAAGTCCCTGCATTTTAGATGGTAACTATTTGTGGAAACGAACGAAAAGCATCCTACAGGATCCCTGATTCCTTCCAAGCAAATATAATACTTTAAATGCAGTCCGAAGTTTTTCTTATAGCCAAGATAATGGTATCTTTGTACAAGATCATTCCATTTTTTATATTCCTCTTTTTCTTTTACAAGTTTTATATGAGGATTAAAATAATCAACCCTGCCATTAATATTAATCGTATTTGCGAGATCAAACAGTTCTTTATCCTCTTTTTTTATGTGCATTCGTTTTTGAAGAGGATTTAAATTAATTTTTTCAGCAGCTTGCAGTTTTTTTAAAAGGACAAGACAAGAGTCAACTTTAAGGTTTCCGGCTTCATTTTTCCAATTGAGGTTTTCACAAATCGTATAAGCCAACTCCTTGCGAGATAGTCCTTTATATGTAGCAGTCATTTCTTGTATGAGTTGGATTTCATGTTCTAAAAAATTTCTGTTGCCAATCCTCATGAGTAGTCCTATTAACAATTCTAATGAAAAGGTTGAAAAAACATTTTTCATTATAAAATAGTACGGACAATCAAAAATGTCAACAGATAATATAACTTTTTTAAGACTGTAAAATTAAATAGTTAGGCTTCGTAAAAAATATTTAAAAAAAACTCCAAATGACATTG
>JAYENE010000306.1:0-11798 GCA_034721935.1 Thermodesulfobacteriota bacterium | reverse complement strand
TTTTATTTGGTCGTCGTTATTTCTTAACGCTCACTAACATGCTCAAACAGTCAGCCGTTTTAAATTTAACTGCCCGCCACATCAGGTTGTTGGCAGGTTACTTTTTGAGTTTGTAAATTTCTGGTTATGACAAAAAAAAGGTTTAGAAATGCCTAATCATAAAATCGGCGATAAAATCGCCAATAATATAAATGTATATGCCATCTTGCTGGCAGGCGGAACAGGCACACGCTTATGGCCGGTGTCAAGAGAATTATACCCCAAGCAGCTTGTAAAATTTATCGGCAACGACTCTCTTGTGCAAAGCACGATAAAAAGATTGACTCCTGTTATAGATACGGAAAGCATCAGAATTGTTTGCGGTCAGGAACATTTTCACGAAATCACGCGGCACATGGCGGAAATAGGTGTGAAGGCCCAAGGAAAAATAATTCGTGAACCATGCGGCCGAAACACTGGGCCGGCAATCCTTCTTGGAGCGCTGAATATTCTAAAAACCGAGTCAGATGCAGTCATGTCTGTTTTTCCGGCCGATCATGTAATCAGGGATGTTAAAAGGTTTCATAAGAACGTTGAAGCAGCTATAAGGCTTGCCGACATCGGATATATCGTTACTTACGGCATTAAACCCGATTACCCTGAAACAGGTTACGGATATATTGAGGGGGCTGAAAAGTTGTCCGGCAATGCATTAACCATAAAGAGATTTGTTGAAAAGCCTGATGAAGATTTGGCAGAAAAGTATATCCAGGCCGGCAACTTTTTTTGGAACAGCGGAATGTTTACCTTTAAAGCCTCTGTTATCATTGAAGAGTTTAGACGCTTTCAGCCTGAACTTCTGAAAAGCATGAAAAATCTGGTTGATAGAGAACAGGCCATTACCAGGGATGAGTATGAACAACTTCCGGATATTGCCTTTGATTGCGCGATAATGGAAAAAACCGACAAAGGGGTTGTTCTGCCGTCTGATTTTGGCTGGAGCGATATAGGGTCATGGAAATCTCTTTATGACTTTCTTCCAAAGGATGAAAACAATAATGTTATTGATGGAGATGTAATTGCAAAGGATACGAAAAACTGTTTTATAATGGGCCGCGAAAGGCTGATTGCAACCAACTATCTTGAAAATATGGTGGTTGTTGAAACACCCGATTCTGTATTTGTTTCAGACATTAATAACAGCAGAGATGTCAAGTCTATTGTAACACAGCTCAAGGAAAAGGGGAGAAAGGAATATCACGAGCACAAGACCCTGCGCCACCCCTGGGGAGTCTTGACTCTATTGGAACAAACGGATGATTTTTCCGTGGCCAAACTTATCATATATCCTGATTCAACATTTCAAGTTAACACCCCCACCCCCGTATCGAACACGGAGCAGGCTCTGCCTTCCCCATTAACAAAACACATGCTTATAGTAAAAGGCCGCGCAAAGATTAAATCAGATAAACAAACAAGGTTTTTTGAAAAAGGGGAGTCAATCATTATTTCTGATAAGGAGGCTGTTGAAGTAGGAAACCCCGGAACCAGGCCGCTTTATCTTATTCAGGTGCAGATGAATAAGGGATCAGAAGTCAGAGGTCGGACGTCGGAGGTCAGAGGTCGGAAGTCGGAAGTAGGTGAGGGACTGAAAAAGAATGAGTATCGAACAGATTAAAAGATGAACGTCCAACACCCGCCGTGCCCGCGCCCGTCGCGGCAGGTTGACCAGATAATGAGTTTGTAAATTTCTGATCATAAAATGATTGGCGGCAATTTCAGACTGGATGCATTGCAGGCCGCAATTGTTTCCATAAAGCTGTCGCACCTTGACAACTGGACAAAAGCCCGCCAGGAAAATGCCCGCAAATACAGGGGACTTTTTGCTGATGCAAATATAGGCGAGGTGGTCAGGCTGCCGCTTCAAAAGGAAAATCGTCATATATACAAGCAGTTTGTGATAAGTCTTAAAGAAAAAAGGGATGAGTTTCGCCTTTTTTTAAATGATGCTAAAATAGGAACAGAGATTTACTACCCAATGCCGCTGCATCTTCAGGAATGTTTTTCATATCTGAATTACAAAAAAGGTGACTTTCCTGTAGCTGAACATGCAGTCTCACACACACTTGCCCTCCCCATATACTCCGAACTTTCAGATGATCAGCAATAATAATCTTGGGACGGGGTTGAAATTACGCGTTTCTATCCTTTTAGTGGGGAGCCTCTGGGACATCCTTAAGAAACTAAGAAAGTCGATCAACCAGGTGATAATTGTTGCGGGGAATCAGGGAACGTAGCCAAAACCTCTTATCCACGATATGACAAGGACGATTATGGCTATAAGAAGGAAACATGTCTGATAGGTCTTTGCTGCCGGCTGTTTCACAAGAACACCATAAAAAGCCCCCAGGATAAGCCCGGCCATAAAGCCAAACAGGTGAGCGGCCAAATCAGTATGCTCTCCTGAACCAAGAATACTAAGGAGGGCCAGCCCCGCACCCAGGGGAAGCCATGCTCTCATTCGCTGGCCAGGCAGCCTAAACTTCTTGAAAAACTGGTGCGCAGCCAGGATACCGACTGCTCCAAAAACCGCGGTAGATGCCCCGATCGAAAGATGACCTGTCTTGTACAAGACAGCATTCATCAGATTGCCTGATACGCCGGTGGCAAGGATCATAAACCAGCCAACACCCCAACCCGTGATGGTACAGACAGCGGTGCCAAATATAGCAATGCCAAGCATGTTGCCCCCAAGGTGTACGGCGCTTGCGTGAATCATCAGGGAGGTCACGCTCCTGTATAATTCTCCATGCAAAATGTGAAAGGCTGATGATCCATACGTCCTGACAAATACCTCACTATCATTGCCTATTGTGATGGCCGCATGGAATGCCAGCAATATAGCAGATACCCACAGTCCCGTGAATGTCTTGTGATACTCATGGCGAATGGGTTCCTCTGTTGGATGGAAATCCTGGTTCTCTTTAAGGTATTGTTCTATCGTGTTTAGAGCCTTTTCGCACTCTGTATCATTCACCGATATAGACCACCCGTGCTTTCCTTTTTTCGAGCCGTATGAAATGCCGGATGAAGACAAGACCAGCCGGTATGTATCGGCCTGTTCTGCTGAGAGATTCTCGAATATTATAACCATAAAAATGGGCTTTCTTAGAGGAGCTTCAAAATCGGTATGAGAGGCAAACTGGGATGTCAATTTGCAAATTAAGGGCGAATAACAACCGATTTGAAACTGCGCCTGTGAATTGGACAGGGGCCGAACTCCCTGATAGCCTCTTTATGAGCTTTGGTCGGATATCCTTTGTGCTGGGAAAAACCAAAATGCGGATAATACAGATGATATATTTCCATCAACCTGTCACGGGTTACCTTGGCAATAATTGAGGCGGCGGCAATGGAAATGCTCAGAGAATCACCTTTTACAATCGGCTCTTGCGGCAGAACCGATTGTATTTTGAATTTGCCGTCGATAAGCAGATAATCCGGCTGGGGTTTAAGATTATCGACAGACATGGACATGGACATGAGTGATGCCTTAAGTATATTGATGCGATCTATTTCTACAGAATCAACTATGCCTATGCCTATGGATATTGCATGCTCGTAAATCTTTTCATATAGATCGGCTCTTTTTCCCGGCGTTAATTTTTTTGAATCTTTTACGCCGGAAACCGGAAAAAAGGATGGCAGTATAACTGCAGCGGAAACAACAGGCCCTGCCAGGGGGCCACGGCCGACTTCGTCAACGCCTGCAACTCTTGAAAATCCCTTTTTAATACTTTTTTTTTCAAAAGACCATGGATCAGGTTTCATAATTGCAGTTAATTAAACCATGGGCTCTGCCCGTGCGACCCTAAAAGGTTTGACCGTTCTGGCAAGAATATTGAACGGCAGAGTAAAGCGTTTTTTGAACATCGAACATCGAACATCGAACGTTGAACATCGAATAATGAAATCGCTCGCGCAGCGCAGGCGCTTGCGCCGCGTGTCGCTCTGTCAGTTTATAAATTGGCAGAATACCTTATTCAAAATTCGATGTTGGACGTTCGATGTTGGACGTTCATAGCCTTTTAGCTTGATGGTTGCATCCTTGATATTGGATTGTAATCTGCATGAATCGCGATGCTTTTAGACCCCTTCGAGGGGTCTTCATCAAACCACGTCCTATGGGCGTGGCAGGTGATTTAATTAAAACGCCGTTCCTTTATTCTGGCAGCCTTTCCTCTCAGTTTGCGCAGATAATAGATCTTTGCACGCCGCACACGGCCTTTGGAAACAACCTCGACTTTATCAATGAGCGGTGAATGGAGGGGGAAGATACGCTCAACACCTATACCGTACGAAACCTTGCGTACTGTAAATGCAGCGTTACTTCTGCCTTTGCGTTTGCTTATTACAACCCCCTGAAAAACCTGAATGCGCTCTTTTTCGCCCTCCTTTATCTTGACATATACTTTAACAGTATCTCCTGGAGCAAAAGCAGGCAAATCAAGCCGCATCATTTCTCTTTCTATCTGTTCTATTGCTTGCATAATAATATCCTCAATTGTAATTTTCGTAATAGTTCAGCCACAAAGGCGCTAAGACACCACGATTATAATATAATTCTCTTAAAAATTCATAATTTAGGAATTGAAGGATGTCGCCACTTTTAATTCCTCAATTCCTCAATTTATCAATCATATCCCTCTTTTGTGCCTTAGGGTTCGCTCAAAAATAAATTGGCAATTTTAAGTGTTGAGGCGCCTGGCTGGCAAGGCGCGAAAGATTAGGAATATCAAGATATTGCTGAGCTTTCGGAACGCAGCCAGACGGGATGCATCGGCGCTTAAAATGTAAAGTTATTTTTGAGCGAGCCCTTAGCGCCTTAGTGGCTGAACTTTTTAATCTCCCATAAGTCTATCAAGTATAATGGCTGCCGCAGACCGAACCGAAAGGTGATTGTAGCCTGTATTACCCTTAATCGGTTCAAGTATGTAATCGGCGCCGGCAATAAAATCTTTTGACAGCCCCCATGCTGTGCCAAAAACTAATAGATAGGGCCCGCCGCTTTTAAGCATTTCACGAAATTTTCCAAAACTTATGCTGCGATGACTATTCCTGGCGCAAGTAGCAACGATTTTTGGCAACCCTTCACCATTGCTGCGGATATGGTCTATGACATCATCCAATGAGTCTTTTATGCAGATCAGCTCAAGGGCCTTGCCCCTTTTGGGATTATATATTGAGCCATATCCATCTATCCAGTGTGAAACTATCTTTTCAACTAACGCTTTTTGATCCGCCAGAGGAGTTACAACATATAATGATTGCACGCCGTATGTTTTTGCCGCTCTTGACATATCGTGCAGATCGAGGTTTGTCACAGCAGAAGCTATTGTGCTGCCATTCTTATTTACTACCGGATAATGTGTCAGGGCTACGTAAAGATTGGGCATGTATGATTTTTTCAATATCCCGGCGCCATTTTTCCAGGATTTTAACCTCATTTTTGCTTATGTACCTTTTCTCCAAAAGGTCTTTTCTTTTCAGGAAGGTGCGAATCAAAGATGCTTCAAGCCTCCATTTTTCAATTTTCGTATGGTTGCCCGACAGCAGCACTTCCGGAACTTCATATCCTTCAAAGGTTCTTGGCCTTGTATATTGCGCATATTCCAGGAGGCCGTTTGAAAATGAATCATTTTCCACCGAATCTTTGCCGCCAAGCATGCCCGGGATTAATCTTGCCACCGCATCGATAATAACCATGGCTGCCGGCTCTCCGCCCGTCAACACATAATCACCGATTGAAATTTCATAATCTATGAAATTGTGACAAATGCGTTCATCAATCCCCTCGTAGCGGCCGCATACGAGGATAAGCCCTTCAAACAACGCAAGTTCACGGGCAACATTTTGATTAAAAACACGTCCCTGAGGAGTCAACAGTATGGTTTTCGCAGTTGGAGCTTTCTTTCTTGCAGCCCGGATAGCGCATGCCAGAGGCTCAGGCTTCATAACCATTCCGCAGCCGCCGCTATAAGGCCTGTCATCGGTAACCCGGTGTTTGCCTTCTGCAAAATCCCTGATATTTATGGTTGAAGCAGAAATTTTCTTTTGTTCTATCCCCTTTCTGATAATCCCATAACTCCAAAACGAATTAAACATTTCCGGGAAAATAGTAAGAGCAATAAAATTAATCATTTATCAAAGATCGCTTCACAAACCTTCAGGCAGGTCAACCCGCATGATTTTCTGTTTAAGATCGATTTCTTTAACCACGGATTCGAGACCTGGAATAAGTATTTCATCATCATTGTTTTTGACGACATAGACGTCGTTGCTTCCTGTAGGAATTATCGATTCAACACGGCCGATAAATTTGTCATCAATTGTATAAACAGAAAGCCCTATAATATCAAACCAGTAATATGACTCGTCTTCAAGTTCCGGAAGCTTTGCTTTTTCAATGAAAAGATCGGAACCGACAAGGGCTTCAGACATATCGCAATCATCCACCCCTTTAAGAGATAAAAGAATAGTTCGTGTATGGGGTTTAACCCATTGTATCACATAGGTTTTATCCCGACTCTTATTATTTTTTGCGAGAATCAAACCGCCTGGCTTAAAAGCAGATAAAGACTCGGCATAGGAACAAACCTTGACTGTTCCCTTAAGACCATGGACGCCGACTATCTTTCCGATAAGGAGAAGGTTATTTTTCTCCACAATATTATTCTATGATTTCAAGGACCGTGCGTTTTTTTATCTTGGCGGAAGCAGCGCTTAATATGGTCCGCATTGCCCGCGCAGTACGGCCTTGCTTACCGATAACTTTGCCTAAATCTTCTTTTGCTACTTTAAGTTCTAAAACCGAGGTCTGGCTACCCTCTACCTCTGAAACCTCTACATGATCCGGATTGTCAACCAGCGCCTGGGCAATGTATTTTATCAGATCTTTCATAGCTCCGCCTCCTTATTCGTAAAAAAATCTTCTTTTTTCAAAAGATTTTTCACCGTGTCTGTAAGAATAGCTCCCTGATCTATCCAGTATTTTACACGCTCACCCTTGAATGAACCCTTAGCAGGATCAAGCAATGGGTTATATGTGCCGACGGTTTCCAAGAACTTGCCATCCCTTGGACTTTCACTGTCAGCTACTACAATTCGGTAACTTGGTCTTTTTTTTGCGCCGAACCTGGCCAGTCTGATTTTAACCGACATCTCTTTTCTCCTTTAAATCGGCAACATGCCCTGGCTTATCCCACGCATGCCGCCTTTGCTGTATTTCTTAATCATTTTCATAACCTGGGTATAATTTTTAAGCAGCCTGTTTATATCCTGAACAGTTGTACCGCTGCCTCTGGCGATTCTTTTTCGTCGCTGCCCATTTATTATTGTATGTTGACGCCGTTCCTGGAGCGTCATTGAATTAATGATAGCTTCGGCCCTGACAAACTCCTTTTCATCTAACTTAAGATTTTTGAGATGTTTGCTCTTGCCGATACCGGGCATCATTTTTAAAAGATCGTTTAATGAGCCCATCTTGCGTATTTGAACCATCTGATCACGAAAGTCATCTAATGTAAATTGGCTTTTTCTAAGCTTCTTTTCAAGCTCAACCGCCTGCTTATGATCAATCATTGACTGGGCTTTTTCAATAATTGTAAGAACATCCCCCATGCCCAGTATTTTTGAGGACATCCTGTCTGGATGAAAGGTTTCCAGTTCACTGAGTTTTTCACCAACACCTATGAACTTTATGGGTTTGTCTGTTATTGTCTTTATGGAAATGGCTGCTCCACCACGGGCATCACCATCCATCTTTGTAAGAATAACGCCGCCGATATCGAGAGCCTCATCAAACGATTTTGCTATATTAACAGCATCCTGGCCCGTCATCGCATCGGCTACAAGGAGTATGTCCGATGGCTGGACAGCCTCCTTTATGCGTAAAAGCTCGGCCATCAACTCGTCATCAATATGCAGACGTCCCGCAGTATCGAGAAGCAGAGTGTCATACCCTTCCTGATGTGCTGCTGCCCTGGCCTCCCTGCAGATCTGAACGGGGTCCATTCCCTCGTTTGACGGGAATACCGGGACAGCAAGTTGCTCCCCAATTTTTCTTAGCTGATCAATAGCTGCCGGGCGGTAAACATCTGCCGGAACCAGATACGGCTTTTTCCCTCTTTTTCTTAATAAAACAGATAGCTTGCCTGCTGTAGTTGTTTTTCCGGAACCCTGCAGGCCAACCAGCATAACAGACACCGGAGGCGAACCGGACAGGCGCAAGCCCTCATAACTGGAACCCATAAGCTGTGTCAGCTCATCATTGACTATTTTTACAACCTGCTGGCCTGGCGTCAGACTCCCCATGACCTCCTGGCCGATGGCTCGCTCCTTTATATCTGCAATCAGTTTTTTTACAACTTTATAGTGGACATCGGCTTCAAGAAGGGCTATGCGTATTTCTTTTAAGCCCTCTTCAATATTTTTTTCCGTTAGTTTGCCGTGTCCTTTTAGCTTTTTAAAGGCAGACGTAAGCTTGTCGGTTAAATTATCAAACATAAATGTATCCAACGAATCATTATTAAAAACTTTTAAATTAATGGTATAATTATATTATGTCAAGGAAAAAGGCTTTTGTTGCACATGTGTATTAGACTGGGTTTCAGTGACCAGGAGACCTTATCAATCGAGCCAAAGCTCGGTTAGAATTACAGAATTAAATCGCTGTCTATAACGGCGCCTGCCTTTATTCTTGCTGGAGATTTGCTGGTATTTGTTATTGTAACTCTTCCTTTTATTGTTACGTTTTTCTCAAAAAAAACATCCCCTTTTACAGTAAGAGATTCGCAGCCAACAAGGGAAGGAACGCCGTCTATAAGGAATCTTTCATTAAACAAATCCCTTGTCCCGTAATATTTTGGATCAAGATTTATCCTGATCGAATCCGATTTCATATTTGGATTTAAAATCAATGTTTGCTTTTCTGAAAAAACAAAGCGATCCGACCGGACAGTGAGTAAATCATTGCAGTTTTTGACAGGAAAAAAACGTGCTCTTGGCACCCTTACCGCGGGTGTGTCTTTAAAAAGGGATAGAGCGGTCCCCATTGCAGTTTCGACCTGATATACCTTTGGACTGGATTCATCCCTTGGGTCAAGTGTCTTTGGGTTTAGTATCATTGGAAGGCGGATTATCCCGTATTCTTCAATAACCTCCTTTAATACCGGCAGGTTAATCC
The DNA here is from genome assembly GCA_034721935.1 of Thermodesulfobacteriota bacterium. Lineage (GTDB taxonomy): Bacteria > Desulfobacterota > Desulfobacteria > Desulfobacterales > ETH-SRB1 > Desulfaltia. Next base: position 2,575 of record JAYENE010000306.1, on the reverse strand, counting down.
AGATGTTGTTTGTGTTGAAATACCTGTACCTGCTTATATCTCTAAAGACACCCAATTCATTTTCCGGACACTGGGCTGCTTCACGCAAAATCAAATTGCCGCTTTTATGCCTGGCAATATGCCCTCCCTTTAAATCTGTCGGCGTTCTTTCGGCTAGCTCCATCATAAACGGGAACCTGTTTTCGGAAAAGTAACCAAGAAGGGAGGCGTCCATTGTAGCGCCCAGATTATCCGAATTGGCGATAAAAGCGTATCTTATTTTTCTATCAAGCAGATATTGCAGTGTCCCGGATGTATAAAGAGCTGTATAGACATCGCCGTGGCCGGGTGGATTCCACTCCAGGTCCGGATTTTGCGGCCAGGCTGCAGGGCCAAGTCCGTCACAAAGTATCTTGGGGAATTTGTTCTGAATAAATATTATGGGAGGGCTGGGCGGGTTTATTCGTAATAAAGCAGAAAGGGTGTCTTGATGTGTGCTAAAGCTGTTCATCAATGACAGCATGACATTATGTATTTGCGCCTGTTTTAATATTATCTCAAGAAAGCTTTTGCCGTTTTTTGCCCTGATAATGGATTTGGGCTTTGTAAGGCCCATAGTAGTGCCAAGTCCGCCGTTTAATATTATCATCACGGCATTTTTTAAGACTTTTTTTCCTGCATCGGCATATTGGCCGATATTATCAGCGCTTTCAATTTCGTCAGCATTTAGAGGCCTTATGTCTTTATCAAACACAAGACCTGTTTCACCGGCAACTACCTTTTTATAATAATAAGCAAATGTATCAATAACAACCGGCTCAAGCCCTTCCTTTTGCATCTTTACAATAAAGGCTTGCAGATGGTTCGGCATTCTGGATTGTTTCATAACAGACCACCTAAAAATCTAAAGCGTTTCAATCCATCCCTGAGTATCTTCAGTTCTGCCATACTGGATGTCGGTTATGGCTTGATAGAGCCTGTTTGCCATAGGCCCGACTTTGCCGCCACCTATATTTATAACTCTGTCGCCGTATTTCATTTCACCAACAGGAGAAATAACCGCGGCTGTTCCTGACCCGAAAATCTCCTGCAGTTTTCCTGAGTCGTGCGCATCTATGAGATCATCTATGCTGATCTGGCGTTCACTAACCTTTATATTCCATTTTTTTGCTATAGTTAGTACAGAATCTCTGGTAATGCCCGGCAGAATGCTTCCATTTAACACAGGGGTCGCCAACTCATCACCTATGACAAAAAATATGTTCATAGACCCGACCTCCTCAATGTACTTCTGATGGACGCCATCAAGCCACAGCACCTGTGTATAACCGTTTTTGTGGGCTTCTTCTCCTGCATACAGACTTGCCGCATAGTTTCCGGCTGCTTTGGCCTCGCCTATTCCGCCGCGTACAGCTCTGACATGATTCTTTGTCACCCAGATTTTAACCGGATTAAACCCTTCTGAATAATATGCGCCAACCGGAGAAAGGATAATAAAGAAACGGTATGTATATGAAGCGCGCACACCCAGGAAAAGGTCTGTTGCGATAATCGTTGGCCTTATGTACAGGGAGGTTTCCGGCGCGCCGGGAATCCAGTCTTTTTCCAGCTCAACTAACTGTTTCATGGCATCAAAGACAAAGTCCTCGTCAAATTCGGGAATACAAAGCATTTTGCAGGATCGGTTCAGCCGCTTGAAATTATCTTTTGGCCTGAAAAACTGGACACCGCCCGAATCTGTTTTATAAGCCTTTAACCCTTCAAATACCGCCTGGCCATAGTGGAGAACTGCTGTTGCAGGATCCATTTCAATAGGGGTATATGGTTCAATTCGTGGATTATGCCATCCATTGTCAGGATTATAATCCATGTTAAACATCTGGTCGGTAAATATAGTCCCAAAACCGAGACTCGAATTGTCAGGTTTGGGTTTAAGTGTGTCCGGTTTTGTAATTGTCAGTTGCATTTAACCTCCGCAGCAAAAGATAAAATTGTAATAATTTAGGTTTTTCAAAGAGACTTTTTTGACAGGATTAACAGGATATTCAGGATTAAAACATCAAAACTCATCCTGTCAATCCTCATCACAATTCTTTACTTTGCGTTCACGCGGCGCACCTGCTGCGACCTGCCGCGACAGGCGCGAGCATGGCGGGCGTGTCGCTATCACGGCGAGAACGCCTGCGCTGTACGTGATTTCAACTTTACGTTCACTAAATTAATAATTAAACTTGAAAACCACAACTCATTCGATTGTAAACTCTATATGCACAACTGATGATTTTTCAGTCAATTCTTTGTCTTTCATTTGCACACCTTGCTCAGGCTACGATTTTTTATGATTTACTGGATCAGAAATTTACAAACTCATAATCTGGTCAACCTGAGGCAGCGGACAATTAAATTTAAGAACGGCTGAAACTCGCACATAAGTGAGCGTAAAGAAATAACTTAGAGCAATCCTTTTCAGTATAAAAAGCTTGCTAAAGCCGACATTATCCGACTCATAGAAAATTTTATTTGGTCGTCGTTATTTCTTAACGCTCACTAACATGCTCAAACAGTCAGCCGTTTTAAATTTAACTGCCCGCCACAT
>JAYENE010000305.1:0-2777 GCA_034721935.1 Thermodesulfobacteriota bacterium | reverse complement strand
GCGCCGATGCATCCAGCCTGGCTACGTTGCGAAAGCTCGGAATATGCTTGATATTCCTGCACTTTCGCGCCTTGCCAGCCTGGCGCCTCAACACTTAAAATTGCCAACTTATTTTTGTGCGAACCCTAAGGCACAAAGGCACAAAGAAAAGACATATTTTTTAAAACTTTTTTTCGTCATTCCGGCGAAAGCCGGGCACGTAGTGAAGCATTAGCGCTATCCAGTCCTTTCAAGTAGTTGTAAACTATCTGGACTCCGGTTTTCACCGGAGTGACGACTTTTGCCTGGTTCCCGTGTTCCAGCGTGGCAGCCCATATGGTATACATTCCCACGCAGGAGCATGGGAACGAGAAAATGATTGAGGAATTGAGGAATTGAGGGATTAATGAAAAAAGGCAAAGCAACAAAAAAGCCGGTTTTAACATCAAGTGGCGCGGAGTCAGGTTATTATGACGTCAAGCTTCTGTTCCCGGTACTTTTCCTTGTGGGAATAGGAATTGTAATGGTTTACAGCGCCAGCTCAACCCTTGCGCTTAAAAAGTTCGGCAGTGATTATTATTTTTTGAAAAAACAGGTCCTTTTTTCCCTCTCAGGTATCCTGGCCTTAGTCATTTGCAGGCATATTCCATTGAAATTTATCCGTTCTTTCACATACCCGATTCTTATTCTGGCCATTGTTTTGCTTGTCGCAGTGAAGATTACAGGACTTGGATATTCTGTGAATGGTTCAACGCGCTGGCTGCGGTTCGGTGGTTTAAGCTTTCAGCCGTCGGAATTTGCCCGTTTTGCGCTGGTAATCTATCTGGCTTATTCCATGAGCAAAAAAAAGGATGTTCTCAAAGATTTTTATATAGGGTTTTTACCTCACTTTTTTATTCTTTGCATATTTACAACCCTGATATTTTTTCAGCCTGATTTTGGGTCTGCGCTTATTCTTTGGGGTATTACATGGATTATGCTTTATGTCGGGGGCGCGCGCATTTTACATCTTTTGTCGCCTCTAATATTTTTACTCCCTGCTGTTTACTTTTTAATGATTACTTCAGCGTATCGCTTAAAACGTATCATTAGTTTTTGGGATCCGTGGGAGTATTCAATGAACGAGGGCTATCAGATCATCCATTCTCTAATGGCCTTTGGCACAGGTGGAATATGGGGCACAGGAATCGGAAAAAGTTATCAGAAACTGTTTTATCTCCCCGAACCACATACAGATTTTATCTTCTCGGTTATTGGTGAAGAGCTTGGCCTGTGGGGGGTTCTAATTATCATAGGGCTTTATTTTCTGATCTTATGGAAGGGTATAAATATTGCGAAAAATGCCAATGATTATTTTGGGTCGTTTATGGCTGTCGGCATTACATCTGCAATAGCTATTCAGGTTTGCATTAATATGGGAGTTGCTGTTGGACTTTTGCCAACCAAGGGGCTTGCATTACCTTTTTTGAGTTATGGCGGGACATCGCTTTTATTCAGTATGGCATCAATAGGGATTTTGATGAACATAGGAGCGTCCAACTTGAAGGGCAAATAACTTATGCGCATTATTATCGCGGGCGGCGGGACAGGTGGGCATCTTTTTCCGGGAATTGCTATTGCAGGCGCCTTTGCAACGCGGGATGAGAAAAACAGAGTTCTTTTTGTCAGCACAGGCAAGCCTTTTGAAATATCGGTTTTATCAAAAACGGCTTTTAAACATAAATCTATTACAGCAGAAGGGATCAAAGGCAGGGGATTGTGGAGACAGGCTGTTTCGGTTTTAAAAATACCAAAGGGGATATTTGAATCCATCATGATCCTTAAGGATTTCAGACCTGACCTTGTTTTAGGCGTTGGCGGTTATTCTGCCGGACCGCTTGTTATAGCCGCATGGCTTATGGGTATTAAGATTGTCCTCCATGAGCAGAATGTTCTGCCTGGAATTACAAATCGTATTTTATCCGGTTTTGCAGACAGAATATATGTATCCTTTAAAGATACAAGATTAGAGAGATTCCGATGGTTTGCCCCTGTTGAGCCAAAAAAATTGTTTGTTTCAGGAAATCCCGTGCGGAAGGAAATCCTGCAATCCGCAATGGATCAACATGACAAAAGTTTAGCCGATACAGGGCAGAAAAAACCTTTTACAGTACTGATCCTTGGGGGAAGCCAGGGGGCTCACAGCATAAATATGGCTGTTTTGGAAGCTCTTGAATACCTGAAAGAAAAGGATAAATATTTTTTTGCGCATCAGACCGGATCGGCTGACAAACAGGATGTAGAAAGGGCGTACATGAAAAACAACATTTCCTGCATGGTTAAATCTTTTTTCGACGATATGGCCAGGCAGTATCATAATGCTGATCTAATTGTTTGCAGAGCAGGCGCGACAACCGTGGCGGAGATTGCGGTTATGGGCAAGGCGGTGATTTTCATACCGTATCCTTTTGCCGCCGACAATCATCAGGTTTTTAATGCAGGTTCACTTGAAAATGCAGGCGCGGCCGAAATAATACTTCAAAAAGATCTTACCGGCAGAAGGCTTGCCAAAAGAATCGAGCGCTGTGCATCAAGTCCGGAAGCCCTTAAAGCTATGGCCTCCAAGGCAAAGTCCATTGGCAGATCCGATGCGGCAGAGGCTATAGTTGATGATTGTTACAGGTTGATTGAGGAATTGAGGAATTGAGGAATTGAGGAATTGAGGATAGAGGATAGAGGATAGAGGATAGAGGATAGAGGATAGAGGATAGAGTAATTCTGTCAATTTTATATGAAAAACAGAGCGAAGCGACACCTTG
>JAYENE010000304.1:0-2778 GCA_034721935.1 Thermodesulfobacteriota bacterium | reverse complement strand
TGCAACTAAGACGAATTCGCCTTGCAGTGAAAAATACGCAGCATGAAAATGACATAAACCTTCACGTATTTGCCATCACAACGATACTCATAATATATTTGTCGGGCTATATGATGACGCATAGTAATCTTTACACAGAAATGTTATGGATACTCCTTGCTATACCCATTTGCCTCGAAAATGCTACACAGAAGTTGCTGGAAAGCGAAAAGGAAACAACACTCAATCCTGATGAAGCAACTTCATAAACTTTATTCCACCGCTAAGGTCGCAAAGGAACGCCAAGGAAAAACTAATGCTTATGAAATATCTTTTTTTTATCCTATTTAGTCTGACAACAATTTTAACCGGGAGTCCCTTTGCATTAGCAGAAATTCAAAGAGTAGGGCAATTAGAGACAGTACGCGCCATTCCAGCAAGACCTGAGTGGAATCAATTCAAAATCCTGGTATGGCAATACCGAACTTCAGTTCTCAAAGATATCGATTTATACCGTAGAGCGGGATTGGGCGGATTCCACATCGATCGCGGGGCAGGCAAAAATAAGCTTGTCGACTTTTCCATTAAGGAACGATTTCCTTACTATGTAGACCATGCCGCAGACAAAGGTTTTCTTTATTTGAAGGGAAACAGAATCAAATCAGTCACTGGAAAGCGTGGTTTAGCAACTCGTCCCTATAGCCTGTCTGATCCCAAAACTATCAAAAGAATAAAGCGCCATCTTGCCCGTAATATCGATACGACTAAAAAAGGCTTAGTCTTAGCCTATGCCTTTGACGATGAGATTTCTCTTGGTAGCTTTGTAACTCCCTGTGATGTCGACAAGCATCCTTTGTCTATTGAGTGGTTCAGGGAGTGGCTGCGGCATGAATATAGAGAAATCAGCTCCTTAAACAAAGAATGGGACTCTCATTTCAAAAGTTTTGATGAGGCAATCCCCAAGAGCTTTGAAAAAGTCCGCCGCAACGCTCAAAGGCCGCCTCTTTCTCAATGGAACCTTGCACCCTGGATGGACTTCAGACATTTCATGGATTTTCAGTTTGCTACCGTTCTTTCCGAACTAACCCGCTATGCAAACAGCATCGACCCGACAATTCCCGCCGGTTTTGTAGGCGGGCAAGGGCCAGGGCCTTATGGCGGATACGACTATGCCATGTTAACCCGGGCCGTACAATGGATGGAGTCATATGACACCCATGCTACAAATGAAATTTTAAGATCATTTTGGAATCAAGATCGTCGTCCGCGAATGCAGACTTTTTTCTCCACGAAAAACCCAAAAATAGATTCATGGTTTCTCTGGTATTATATGTTGCACGGCAACCAGGCGGTCATTGCCTGGCCTGAAAGTTGGTTTCGAACCGGTGGCCACGACATTGCTCCTTACATTCTAAAAAATAAGTCCACGTTCGAAGAAATTCAAGGCCCTGCAAGCGCAGTAATTGTAGACCCGAAAACAGTGTTTGATCCCGATCCTATCGGAATTTACTATTCCCACCCAAGCATACAGGCTGGATGGGCCATGGATGCTATCACCCATGGCAAGACATGGATAAACCGCAAGGGCTCTATAGACGATCACAACCAGACAAAGGGGGTTTTGCGCAAGGTCTGGTGCAAGCTTCTGGAAGACCTGGGATTCCAATATGATTTTATCAGCTACATGGATGTTAAAAAAGGAAAAGTAGATCTGAGTAAAAAATTCAAGGTAATCATTTTGCCCAAGACAATTTGCCTTTCCGACCGTGAAGCCGAAGTCTTGAAACGTTTTGTCACGCAGGGTGGCACCTTGGTTGCTGACTATCTGTGCGGAGTATTAGACGAACACGGCAAGGGCCGGCCGCAAGGGATACTTGACGATCTGTTCGGAATTAAGCGGGATGAATCAGCCGGCTATATGAACGGAAAAGGACTTACTGAAATCGATGGTGAAAAATATCAGCAACCCTTCCTGGAAAGATTCACATATTATGATGGAGCCTACCGTTACAAAGATGTTGTGGTATTTGAACGCGGCACAAAACATAAGGCCGGGGCCGAGACGATCAGGATCGATGGGGCTTTTGGTCTCTTCCACAAGGCATCGGTATTAATAAAGAATCGTATTGACAAAGGAAAGGCAGTCTATCTAAATCTTTCGCCGGTAGAATACTGGGATCCTAAAAAGCGGTTTTCTTCGTATGGTCACACGTGGCGGAAGTTCGTGTCTGAAATCCTTAGCTCTGCCGGGATTCAACCCAGGGTCACGGTCTATGAACGAGGCAACACTGCAAACATGATAGAATGTCTATACTGGAAAAACGGCGAGAAGCGCTACCTCGGTCTGATAAAAAATCCAACGGAACAAAGAGACCGCAAGACTGTTGGTGAAACATTTAGCGCCCAGGGTATAACAGGCCAGGAAATTGATATTCACATCGAGTTTAATGACAGCACTGTCGGGCTGATTAATTTAAGAACCAACAAGCACATGGGAGCCGGCCAGGTATTTCGTGATCGATTCAAGCCATGGGAGGGAAATTTATATGAAGTTGTTCACCTTGGTAGTAAAAGCCCACATGCTTCGCTCATTCAAGACGCAAAAAATACAAACACAAAGAAAAAGTAATTTCCCATTACCCATCAAAGTTAGCGCCCCTTTTTGTAACTTCTCAATAACCTCTGGCAATATTCGGAAATACAGCCGTAGCCGTAGGGGCGGGTTTATCCCGCCCGAATCGACTCGGCAGGCGGCGTAAAGCCGCCCCTACAAGAGATTTCTCATTACACGACCAACTA
>JAYENE010000303.1:0-2787 GCA_034721935.1 Thermodesulfobacteriota bacterium | reverse complement strand
CTTTCCTCGCCGAGCTGATGATTGAGATGAACAATGCGAAGAATAAGGAGATGAAGGGATTCCTCGAATGGTTCGAACGGGAGATCGGCGCAAAGATCGAGACTCTGACTAACCGGACAAAACTGAAGCAATACTACGCGCTCGATTTTGACGAGCTTTTAGACATCCTGAAGAAGAACAAGAAGAAGATACCTGTTAATCTATCTAACAGAGAGCTTCAGGGAAATTTAAAGAAGGAATTCGAGGGGAGCATGAAGAAGTTGAAACCACTGATTGAGAGGATTGAGAAGACGGATGAATTGATCGATCAGGTGGTGTACAGGTTGTATGGGCTGAGTGAGGAAGAAATAGGGGTGGTGAAAGACGCCACATAAAAGAAGAAAGGTCGAGAGATGTGGAAAAGGTAAACCTCAAACCCCGGATATCTCCCGCATAAATCTCCTTTTGATCTCCACAGGCTCCATACTGATGATCGGCACATCAGCGTTCCCGGAATCGGCTGTTACTGCAAGCAAGCCTGAGCCATGCACGCCAGATCGCACCTCCCGAGCATTTACCCCCTACGAAACCCTTCCGACCACGCGGGCTCGCCCCGACCTTGGGCATACACCACTATAGTCTCCCGGAGTTGCTGACATCGGGCTGAAGCGCCGAGGCATCGGAAGGATGCTCATGGACTTGTGGTTCTTTGAATCCTCGGGTTCCTATTTTTCTTTTCAGGCGCAGGGATTCTCTATTAGCAAAAGAATTAATATCCCTGCAATGAAATTCTAAACAATATGAATGCTGAAAATGGATGGGATGAGTTTTTTGATAAAGTCTTTAATGCATTGAAAGTAAAATTTAAAGAGATATATCCCTTTAAAGAGGATGATGAGGTTTCGCCTGACATTGTAGCCCTGAGGGATGCGATATTCAAATTACCTTGCCCTGTAAAGGTTCTTGAGCTGAGATTTGATGAGGCAAAGTTTGCTCATGTTAAGGATGGACTTGGCATTCTTCTTAGATACGACCTATCCAGAATATGTGAGAAACAGATAGAAGATTACGGCGTGATGGATGTAGAAAATATAGATGTTTTAAAATCTGTGCTTATAGATAAATTTGGTTTTTCAGAAAGCACAGTTGCCGACTTTGTTTCTGACTTCAAAACAACAGGTATATGGGAACCTGAACTCGATTACTACATCCACTTTACACAATACGATATAAGGAGATATTTTGACAAATACCTTTCTGGATTATGTCAAATTTTCCTATACGACCGTAGTAGTCAGCTAATACAGAAGTTCAAGAGAGAAAATGACTTTAATTTTTTATATAACTTAAAGGAGGATAAAGTTTTACCATGGGAAGTATTCACAAACAGAGACCCTGCACTGAATAATCTTTCTAGAAAGCCGACCGTTGAAGATTTGCAGAAAGATATTTGTGATATCCAATTAATCCCGACTGTGCCAGAAGAAGTGAAAAAAATTTTCAAAGCAGCTAAAGACCTATATGTCTTTGGATATTTCCGCTGGTATTTCTTCACGATTTCGGAGCATTACGCAAACCTTGCAATCGAATCGGCTATCAGGCACAGGTATAATCAATATTTAGGCGAGAAAGTAGTTTTAACTTGCAAAGGGGCTGATCTGAGCCATGAGATAATTAAACCTTCCTATGAAGGAATATTCGAGTTTTGCAAGCAAAACAGGAAACTGGGTTGGAATTATCACAAACTTAAGGTCAATGGGGAAAACTTCCCTTGGAGAATGGGGGAGTTGTTAGATTGGCTTTTGAAAAATGGTATCCAAACAAAGTGGCAACGAGATAGGTTAAAATTTGCAATAGATATGAGAAATGCTCTTTCCCATCTTGAGTCTGTCAAAGTGAGGTGGATAGGTACTACCGAACTTAAGCGTGCGTCAGTGTTGATAAATAACCTCTATCATCAAGAAAGGAATGGAGTTTAAAATTATTCTCCCTATAGATTCACAAACAGCCTTTTTCACCTCAACTCTTCAAAAAATCCACGTATAAAATATGAAATTTGTAAGACGTTGTTCTCTGGTTTAAATGGATTTGAATAATTTTTTGCGCCTAAATTTCAGGTTTCAAGTAGTTTTTCAAGACTTTATAGCCTTGTACGAGCGTGAACAACGCCTATTGTTACAGTCACCAAACCCCGGACTTAAGAGGCTGTCTCACAATTCAAAATCACAACAAAAAGAAGCACGGACAGGACGTTATATCGAAAAACAAGCATCCGATTTCGTGAAATATCTAATTATGGGACAGGCCCTTAAGTACAGAACCTGTACATCGCGTTTTCGCATCCAGTTTACCTTCATCGCTGCCACACATTCCGCATTCATCCCAGATTTGCCGATATCCCATGTGAGATACATCAGAACTTATCCCACATAAAATCCCCCATGCGGATTACCAACTTGTTCCGGCGCCAGCCCAAACCCCCGACATCCCTCGCATAAATCTCCTTTTGATCTCCACAGGCTCCATATCGATGATCGGCACATCAGCGTTCCCTGGATCGACCGTTACCACGAGCACGCCCGAGCCATGCACGCCAGATCGCAACTCCGGAATCGTCCCTGCGCTCCGCACATCCCGCACTCCCGCGCCGGTTGCGATCGCTGCCAGATCAGCCGCACGCGATGTGGCGGTCAACTGGCATCCGGTCGAGCCGTAGCACTGGTTGTCGAGAACGACGAGCAGATCCGGGCGCTGGACTCAAGTCCGCTTCGGGTGGAATAGGCGCGAAATTACGGTATCGCGGGCGAC
>JAYENE010000302.1:0-2790 GCA_034721935.1 Thermodesulfobacteriota bacterium | reverse complement strand
CATAATAAATATTTACCACGTTGAATTAAGGAATTGAGGAATTTAGGAATTTAGGAATTTAGGAATTGAAGGTATTCTACTGATTTTAATCCCTCAATCCCTCAATCCCTCAATCCCTCAATCCCTTAATCCCTTAATTCCTCGCTTACAACATATTTAAAGCTATTTCAGCAACCCGTTCTGAAGCGCCCGGTCTTCCCAGAGACTTTCTTACGCCTGAGAGTTCGCTTTTCAACCTTTCAAGGCCGGAAACATCATTTAACATATCAAGCGCCTTATCTGCTATATTTTCAGGAGATGCTTTGCTCTGCACCAGTTCAGGCACAATCTCTTTGCCTGCAATAAGATTAACAAGACCGATATTGTCAACCTTGACCATGATTTTGCCAAGCCAGTAACTTATCGGGGACACCTTGTAAATAATTAACATTGGAGCGCCGGAAATCGCAGCTTCAAGGGTAACGGTGCCGGATACCGCAACAACGAGTTTGCACTGTCTAAAGACTTTATCCACGCTGTCTGCAACAATATCAAAATCAATTATTACTTTATAATTTTTCACTATATCTTCTATATGTTCTCTCTTAACTGAGGGAGCAAGCGAAATAATGAATTTTACTTTCCTGGCCTGCCTTGAAATAAGGCTGGCCGCTTCAAGCATTACCGGAAGATGCCGCGCTATTTCCCCGTCGCGGGAGCCGGGCAAAAGACCTATAACTAATTCATCGGATACCATCTTACTGCAGATGTTATCTGTTGCGTAGCTTTTGTCTAACAGAGGATGTCCCACAAATGTAACTGGAATATTGTGCTTTCTGTAAAACTGCTGCTCAAAGGGCAATATAACAGCCATATGATCGACAAGTTTTCCGATTTTGTTGACACGGCCGGGTCTCCACGCCCAGACTTGGGGGCTGATATAATAGAGCACAGGTATTTTAAGTTTTTTTGCAGTTGCTGCGACATGGAGGTTAAAATCCGGAAAGTCTATAAGAATAAGAAGATCCGGATGCATTCTCTTAAGAGACCTTTTAGCTATGCTTATTCCTTTTAAAATGCCGGTCAGCTTGGAAAAAACTTCGGTTATCCCGACAACAGACAGCTCTGCAGCATCAACAAGAATCTTTACCCCTGCGTCCCTGAGAGCCCGGCCCCCAATGCCGTAGAAAAAAATGGCGCTGTCTTTTTTATGCATGGCCATTACAAGTCGCGATCCGTGGATATCGCCGGAAGCTTCACCGGCTATAATCATAACAGATTTTTTATTAAGAATCTGATCCATATAAAAAGCTAAGTTAAAAGTAATTAATCAGCCACAGATCTACGCTGATCATCACTGATATTTGTAACTGCTCAGGTTGTTAGGTTCACAGTTCAGAGTTCACAATTGTTTCGCCGTCCCAAACCGTTCAGTTCTCAACAGTTAACCTTGAACTTTGAACTTCTGAACCGTGAACGGTTCTTTGTATTTAAACTTATCTGCGTTCATCTGTGCCTGCCCCATAGTTCAGGATGATCGTACTGGGGTGAATCTGTGGCTGAATAGTTACGTTAAAAGACGGCCACGGGTTATATTGATCTGTTTCATAATACTTAAAGCGATTTTTAAAGCATTGCGTCCCATCTGCCCTGTTACCTCCGGGGCTTCATGTCTTTTTACCGCTTTTACAAAGGAGGCCAACTCATCCTCTAAAGCATCTGTGTTTGTAAAAGAAAGCTGTTTGATGCCCATGCCCGGAATCAGGCCCGTTCCACCTTTGCCGGTCTTATCAATAATCGTTATTTTGCGATTGGCAAAATCAACGGAAATATATGCATCCTTTTGAAACAGGCGCACCTTCCTTTCATTCTTGATTGAAATTCTACTTGCTGTAACATTGGCAATGCATCCGTTTTCAAATTCAAGACGCGCATTAGCAATGTCAACATGCTCTGAAATTACTGGTATGCCTGCGGCATGAATAGTCTTGATATCGGACCCGACAAAGTTAAGCATAATGTCTATATCATGTATCATTAGATCAAGCACGACGCTGACGTCGGTTCCTCGACTATGATACATGCTCAGTCTGTGCGATTCTACAAACATCGGGTTTTTAATAATATCCCGCAAAGCAACAACTGCCGGATTAAAACGTTCAAGATGCCCAACCTGGATAATAAGTCCCCTGGATTCAGCTATCCTGATAAGTTCATCAGCCTCTTTAAGAGTCGTGGTCATCGGTTTTTCAATGAGAAGATCAACATTATTTTCCAAAAAATCCTTGCTTACAGCGTAGTGCGCAGGCGTTGAGACAACTATGCTTGCAGCGTCAACTTTTCCCAAAAGCTCCTTATGGTCAATATATGCCTTTGTATTATAATTTCCGGCAACATCCTCAGCTAATGATTTGTTCTTATCAACAATGCCAACAAGGTCAACATTGTCCATACGCGCATATTTTTCAGCATGAAATTTGCCAAGATAACCTGCGCCTATAACTCCAACTCTTAGTTTTTTATTCATTTTAAATCTTTCAAAAAACTTTTTTGACAGGATTAGCAAGATTGATAAACTCGTAAAAAGTCTCCTAAACTTGTCATTTCGAGCAAAGCGAGAAATCATCTTTTCCGTTATTCCGGCGAAAGCCGGACACGTAGTAACACGCAGTGAAGCATAAGCGCTAAGGGCTCGACAAAAAATAACTTCACATTTCTTTGCGCCGATGCATCCCGCCTGACTGCGTTGCGAAAATTCTGAATATGCTTGATATTCATGCTTTTTCGCGCCTTGTCAGCCGAGCGCCTCAA
>JAYENE010000301.1:0-2792 GCA_034721935.1 Thermodesulfobacteriota bacterium | reverse complement strand
AGGCACGGATTACCACATGGCAGTTCATTTTCTGGTGGGAGGGTTCTTTCGGAGCCTTCACTGGATGTGATTGCAGGAAAAAAGTAGAAGATTCCATTTAACATTGAACAGTAAAAGCGAGCGCATTCCCCCTCCTGAAAAAAACTTAGCTTTGCAATAAAAGTAGGCAGTAAGCAGAAATCAAAGGGAGGTTGCGTCGACAAGCTTGAGAAGTGGCTGTTCAGGAGATAGTAGTTAAACCCAGCGCCTTAAAATCACTATCAAAAGATAAGGCCGGCATATTTTTAAGTTTCCCTGAAATGAGGACACGTGAGAGGGCGTCCACAAAAGAAATCTTTCTATCTTTACCAAAAAGATTGAATAAGGCAATGGCTTGCTGATGTTGGCTTTCCGTGGAGTGATAGACTTTATAGAGATCAATCGACTGGTTGAAGGTCAGCGCCTCAGAGTAACCATACTGGTTAGAGAAGTACAGTCATTGCCTCCGAGATAACAAACCAACAGGTATGAATTATGATTCGACTGTCCTTGATTTCCTTAAAGAGTTCTAAAGCACGCTTGTGTTTTGTATCCTTTTTTGTAAACAGAGCGATAAAAAAACTGGCATCGCAGTAAACTGCATCAAAGCTTTTTAAAGTTTTAATTATTGTTCCCATATAACATAGATTTATACTTTTGAGCTACTGGCCGTAATTTTTCTTTTGGTTCCGGCAGGGCCTCAATAAACATTAAAACCGCCTCATAACGGTCCATCTTTCCGAGCAATTCAATGCGGGCATATGCCTTGCCTCTTTTGGTAAGCTGCAGAGCTTCGCCAGGCTTTAATAGCTTGTCTAGCTGGGTTAGTTTGGATCGGGCCTCACTCAGTTTTAGTTTTAATAACGGTTGTCCCATAAGAATGCCTCCTTAATGTGTACAAATTTGGCATTAAAATGACATATCTTGTACAGCTTGTCAAGTCTACAGGCAGGGCAAGGAGACCAGCAGAGAGGGGGACGTTCGTGCAGGGCGTGCACAAATCTGAAACAATGAACTTAAAAGCGGGTTATGACTTTATGCGTTGTCGAAGGCGGGGTGAAAGAGAAGCGGCTGATCAGCGGATACTCGGTGATGGTGATTTTGTCAATCAGATTATCACCGGACTTGATGATCTTGTTAAAAAGAATTTAAGGCTGTCAGGGCAGCGGATAGATATCAAAGAACTTGCAAAGAAAGTGTGTGAGAAGTACGATGTTTCTGTTAGGGAACTTCGGTCTGGCAGTCGAAGAAACATAGCAGCGCAAGCCAGGCGGGCAATGTCGTGGATCAGAGTCAAAGAACTTGGCTATTCAGGCGCTGATGCGGCCAGATATCTTGGAGTGACAAATTCTTGCGTGACACGAATGCTGTCAACAGGGGTAAAACCGGGTATCAATGACATTGTTTTGGAGTTATGAACGTTTTGCGCGAATGATTTTCATTTAGAAAGGTAGGGGAAAAGCCATGCTTGATCTTATGCACGTTCTGCACGAACGTCCCATAAGTCTCCCATAAGTCTCTGGAAAAATTCTTTGTTATTACCTAAGTTGAGCGATTTATTGCGAAGATATGTGCCGAGATCTTGATGCATAAGGGTTTGCGAAAACCACAGGCATACCCGTGGATATGTCGAGGATTTTCGCGAATCCTTGATGCGCAAGAGATTGGTGCAGATCGAGTAAAAAATCGCTCAATTTAGGTATTAGTCAAATATTAGTCAATTATTGGTCAATTAAGGAGTGGAGGCCGGTTTGACCGCTAAGTTCTTTTGAGCGGTTGGCTGCAGCGGCTATTGCTTCGATGATGCTTTGTTTGACCTGGTTTTTATCTAGCGCCTTGAGGGCCGCTTCAGTTGTGCCTCCTGGAGAGGTTACTTTCCGGCGAAGAAGTTCCGGGGATTCATTCAGTTCTTCCATGAGCTTAATAGCCCCTTTTAAGGTTGCAATGGTCAGCGTTGCAGCATCATTCGGTTCAAGACCAACGTAGATGCCTCCTTCGATCATAGATTCTATAAAATAAAAAACATAGGCCGGCCCGGAACCTGACAGGGCGGTAACAGCGTCAAGGTCTTGTTCATTAAATTCGATCACTTCACCCATTGCTTCAAGAATGGATCTGACGATTTTAATATCATTATTTGAAGCATGTTTGTTTGCGCTCATTCCGGCCATGCCGGCTAAAACAAGAGCCGGTGTATTCGGCATCACCCGTATTACAGGAAGCTTAATCCTGGATTTTTCATCAAGCCGTGTATAAAGAATATCTTCAATTTTTCGCAAAGAGATTCCTGCCGCAATGGAAACAATCAGCTTTTTGTTATGAATTTTATAGTCCTTTTGCTCTGCAATTTGAGAAAGCGCCTGGTCTATATGTTGCGGTTTTACAGCAAGCACAATGATATCACATATTGAAAAGAGTTTAAGATTGTCGTTTAAAACGGATATGCCGTAAGATGAGCGCAAAATACTCAGACGCTCTTCATTTATATCGCTGACATATATCATTGACCGAGGTAATATATTAGATTTTATAATAGCCCCGACAAAGGCTTCTCCCATATTGCCGGCCCCAATAAAACCGATTTTCTTGTTAAGCTCAGACATGCTGCCTCCATATATAAATATAAGGTTCAGGGTTCAGGGTTCAGGGTTCAGGGTTCAAGGTTCAGGGTTCAAGGTTCAGGGTTCAAGGTTCAGGGTTCAAGGTTCAGGGTTCAGGGTTCAGGGTTCAAGGGTTCAGGTTCAAGGTTAATTGATGACGTCGGAAAAAGTTTC
>JAYENE010000300.1:0-2811 GCA_034721935.1 Thermodesulfobacteriota bacterium | reverse complement strand
ACTTACGCCCATTTATTGGATCATATCTTTTGGCCCATTCCGGATCAATATAACGAATATTAAAATCAGAATCGATTATATCAAGCCCGGTGTTTGTTGCTCCCAAAATGAATTCAATTCGCTGATGCAGCTTAGTCAGCTCCCTGGTACGTTCCACAACCTTCTCTTCCAGTCTTATATTTTGCTGGGTTATTTTATAGATTAGTTTGTTGTAGCTTTTAGATATAACAAAGGAAGATAAGAGAAGAAGAATGATACTTAAGGAAATTATTATGATAATATCGGTGCGCATCTCACTTGTAAGTTCAGAGATGTCTGTCAGGGCAAACAGCCAGCCTTCAGGTTTCCCATCATAATTTGAAAGATCTGATACTTTACTGATCACATAATCTTTGCCCTGAATAACGGTTCTTTGTTGGTCAAGCGTCCAGTCGATAGTGGTGGAGGCTGATTTAAGCAAATCAATGTTATGCTCATGGGATTGTACTGTGAAAGAACCGTCGTTGTATGATGGAAGTGTGGAAAGTTTAACCTTTTGAAATGTCTTAGCAGGCAGGACCTGGTAGATAAGGACATCCTCAAGTTGCCTGTCCAGCGTATCAACAAGAAAAAATTCTGATAGACCGAACTGCACCACACCAAGATGCCTCCCCTTGTAAACGACAGGCTGAACAACTCGAAAGCTTAGACCTGAATACCCGGTCATATACCCATAATTTTGCTGTAAATCCTTATTTGCCCTGACAATATCAGGGCGCGGCACACTGATATCATCATCAAAGAATTCTGGTTTAGGAACACGAAGGAACATACGGTTGTTTGGTAGAGCCCATGCAAAAGTCTTAAAGTGGGGATTCTCTTCCTTGAACGCTTTGAAGTATGGTTCAGATAACTTTAAAAGCTCCTCCCGATCCTGACGTTCAAAGGCTTTTAGGATTTCTTCCTTGACCGGTGCAGTTTTTATATTTAATAAACTTTTGATTCTACGTTTATATTTTGTAGCACTATTCTCCCCGACAATGCTGACAATAGCCTGAATCTTCTTTTCATTTGCGCTAATTTCTTCAGCTATTTGATGTTGCCCTTGCCAAATGATATAACTGGAAAATCCGGCACAAATGGCAAAGATCACCAAGGTGACAAAGGCGACTACTTTATACTTTTCATATCTATTTTTTTGCGACTCATTCATTTTGTATGCTCCTGCTCCACAAAAACTTTCATTGAGAATATCATGAAACGCATCATGAACCCAGTATGAAATGAAGTAAATCTGAGGCAGACAATCAGGGTGAGTGTCGCAGGTCGACAGGTAGAGATATCCTCTGGCAGCCCTTGACTGCAATCGGATTTGAGAACTTGAGATAATCCCTGATAACCTTGCCCATAACGTATAGAGTTTTATCCATTGTCCCGCAGAGTATGAATACTGAAAAGTCCGGTTTGGCTGAAACAGTTTGAAAAGCTCGGACGATACGTTTACTCAGCGGGATGATGGATAAAACTTTGTTGGACTGTGCCGCTCTGGACAGCGGCTAATTACCTACCATTATCTATGGGGATTGTAAAGCTGGGATTTTGCGTCAGGATATGTGAGTTTTTGAAGTTTATTACTCTCATTGATCTGAAATTTAGCTCATATAAGCGAAAAAAAGGCATTAGAATACCTTAAATTAGCGCCCTATCGGGCGAGCTTTTAGGCTGTAATTGTATTGTTGTTTCGTAGGGGCGAATACAAGATTCGCCCCTACATTGTGCTGATAGCCTCCAACCTATTGATAAAATTGACCATAAAATGGAAATTCCTATACTATAAATTTATTTGCATGTGGCATATTATAGCAATTTCAAGCCAAATACCGCCAGGTTTGGGCGCACCTCTACTGTTGCTCTTCAATGAGCTTTGACAAACTATATGGCGCAATCATCCATATAACCTTGTTGCCAGGCTGTTTAGATGATTAATGTAGTAGTAAATCAGTCTAAATCGGTATGGAGACTGCTACCCCGATGGATGCAAAATTTCATATCCACTGGGGCCAGACCCTTCCGGTATCAAGCAAACCGAGCGCATTTTTCCTTTCCCGCAGCAGGGACAAAGCGTAATGTCCTTGCCTGTGAGTTTTAGCATCATTTCCTGATCTGATTGGTTGACAACTTCCGGCAACTCTCGTGAAAGTCCGAGCAGTTCCCGGCATCATAGAACATTTTCACGTTTGCAGCGGTTTGCGAACAAACCGTAATGCCGGATCCGCATAAAGCCTTTTGGCAACACATGCAGCAGGAAGCGGCGGATAAACTCGACCGCATCTATGGTTGTTTGTTCTGTCTGTCCGGTATCCCGGTTTTTATGCGTAAAGGTTACTTTTCCGTCTTCAAGTGACAGGATACGATTGTTGGAAATGGCAACCCTGTGGGTATAACGCGCAAGGTATTCGAGCACATATTCCGGCTGGTCAATGACGTCTTTGATATATACTACCCAGTCGCAAGCATAACAGCTATTTACCAGCGCTTTGAGTAACTTCTCGATAAGTCAGGGCAATAGCATCTACCGAAGTTTTGTCAATTATAGATGTCCTCATATGACTTGATACGATTTTCAATAATAAATTCTCTGTTGTGCAAGGACAGTTGTGCACACTTCTGCAATATTTTAGTATCAAGTCATATGGGGATAATTATAGTTGGTCGTGTAATGAGAAATCTCTTGTAGGGGCGGCTTTACGCCGCCTGCCGAGTCGATTCGGGCGGGATAAACCCGCCCCTACGGCTACGGCTGTATTTCCGAATATTGCCAGAGGTTATTGA
>JAYENE010000299.1:0-2820 GCA_034721935.1 Thermodesulfobacteriota bacterium | reverse complement strand
CTTGTTGATTTTGACTATTCTGAAAGGGGATCAGAGTGATTATGTCGCTGTAAAAAAGGCGATTTTCGAAAAACGTTGGTTGGCCTGTAAAGTGCTGTCCTTATCCAAAGATGAAAACGCAATAGCAAAATTGGAAAATTTTTTCCCTTGACAACGAACGGGGGTCTGACCCGGCCAACTATCCAACATGAGTCAAGAGCAGACTTGACCCCTTTACGGCCATATGTTTGAGCCTTCGGATGATCAATGCCGATAGGTAGTGGAACAAGCCAGACAATTTGTTCATCGTATCCGCAACTATCTTGAAAGTCTATCCAATAGTTAAGATATGGCAAAAAGATAGTATAAGTTACTTTTATTACCAACGTCCCCCCTTATAATGAAGCCGTGCCCGCTCCCTGGTAAGTTTAAGGAGAAGTTGACATAAGTTACCATTGTTACCAGCGTCCCGCATTATTTAAGGACGTCCATTGTTGTACCGTTATTGCATTAAGCACTAAATTCCGTGTCCGAAAATAGCGGCAAGGTGTTTGGCGACGCCTTCAGCCTTCCAGCTTCCCGGCCTCAAGCGCTCGCTAAGGATGTCCTCGCTTCCTTTTGGTTTTATAATTTCTTCGTGTCCTTGTGGTGAAAAAAGAATATGCAGTTATCTTTCTGTAGCAAGTTAGTTACTTATGGACGTCCCCAACTCTTACTGTTGAATTTGAAAACCATTCAACCGGCGGTCAAAAAAACTATAAAAACAAGGCTCGAATAGTTAATATTTAAGATGTGACCCTGTTGTTTTCCATAGGCTCCGGGTACTGGGGGAAATGAACTTATGAAGAGACTTCCTGTAGGGATACAGACGTTTCGTGATATTGTTCAAAACGATTATCTGTATGTGGACAAAACAGAAAAAATATTCGATCTTGTGAATAATCCCAAAGGTGTATATTTTCTTTCCAGACCAAGAAGGTTTGGGAAAAGTCTTTTGATCTCCACGTTAAATGAGATATTTGAAGGAAAAAAAGAACTGTTTAATGACCAGTGGATATACAATTCCGATTACACCTGGGAAAAACACCCTGTCGTCAGGATAGATTTCAGTAAATCAAAGGCACGAAACGAAGATGAACTGATAAACTATATTGTATATCAGCTTGATAAAACAGCACAGGTTTACGGAATCACTCTTAAACAAACGCAGTATGATATCAAGTTCGATGAACTTTTGACCAAACTGAGTGAAATTAATAAGGTTGTTGTCCTTATTGACGAATATGACAAGCCGATTATTGATAATATAGAAAAAAAGAAGCTGGCAATAGAGCTTCGTGAAATATTAAAGGGATTTTATACCATTATAAAAGCTTGTGATGAATATATCAGGTTTGTGTTTCTTACAGGTGTGAGCAAATTTTCAAAGGCAGGTGTTTTCAGCGGGTTGAATAATCTGAAAGATATTTCCATGGACACCGGACATTCATCGCTTCTCGGAATAACCGGACAGGAGATGAAAAGCAGCTTTAAAGATCATATAGACCTGTTTGCAAAATTAGAAGGCATCAGCAATGCCGAGCTGATTAAAAAGATAACGTACTGGTACAATGGTTTTTGTTTCAGCAGAACTTGTGAAAAGGTCTTTAATCCGTTTTCAATGCTTCTTCTGTTTGACAATGCCAGATTCAGCAATTACTGGTTTGAGAGCGCAACCCCGAGCTTTCTGATAAAACTGATGAAAGAGAAAAACTTTGACATAAAGAGGTTGAAAGAAATGGAAGTTAGGGAAGAATCGTTCGGCGTTTATGAACTTGAAAACCTTGCTGTGCTTCCGCTTCTTTTTCAGACTGGCTACCTCACGATTAAAGAGTATGACAAAGATTTAATGACATACATTCTGGGTTATCCTAATTTTGAGGTTGAAAACAGCTTTCAATATTCTCTTCTGAATAGCTATAGTGGCATACACATAGATGGCTATTTGATTGATTTGATTCGAGCGCTTCGAAATGACGATTTTGAAACATTCTTTGACACTTTGCGTATCTTTTTTGCTGATATTCCATACGATCTTCAAATAAAAAAAGAAAAATATTACCAGACGGTTTTTTACCTGATATTTTCTCTTATTGGCTTAAAAGTAGAGGCTGAAGTAAAAACAAACAAGGGCAGGATCGATGCTGTCATTATTGATAAAGATGTCTATATCTTCGAGTTTAAATTCAATGGGGATAAGGACAATGCTTTAAGACAGATCAAGGAGAGAGGATATTTTGAGAAGTATCAGGGAGCTGACAGGAAAATTTATCTCTTTGGGGTTGAGTTTGCCGACAGAAACATAGGTGACTGGGCGCTTGAAAAGCTTTAGTCCGCTTTTAGCTGGATCAAAAAAGTCTCTTTGAAAGACCTAAATTCCACCTTGAATTGGTGACCGTAATATCCAATTTCAATATCGATCATCTTTCAGAAATCGAGGATTATGTCCATTCTGTTGGCATGCAGAGTTACCGGAACGAGATTGCTGAACAAAAGAACTGAGTTTTTTAATCTGACCGAACCTATCGCACCAGAAACATTTAAAGTGGTCACTTTTGGGTCTCTAAATCAGCAAGAGCTTGAGAAAATGTGCAGTAACCCAATACATACCTTTCCGAAAGCGCCTACTCATCTATCCTTTTTGCGTTATTTTGAACAACTCTACGACAGGATATTCTATAGAGCCTACGCATAAACTCAAAAGCGATACTATTAAAATGACAAAAATGTAACTTTCGGCACTCCTATAATCATTGTGATCTTTGAAAATTTATTAAAATTGAAGAAAAAATATCGTAAGGT
>JAYENE010000298.1:0-2822 GCA_034721935.1 Thermodesulfobacteriota bacterium | reverse complement strand
CCCCGTAAGGGATCAAAAAACCTGATGCAGCATGATAACGTGGATTATGATATCGGATTGTCGGATTCGCTTTTTGAGCAAAGTAATCTGAAGAGATAGATGTCGGAGGTCGGAGGTCGCCCCGGTGAAATACGCTGCGCTGTGACTGCGTCAATTTCACTGGGCAGGGAGGTCGGAGGTCAGTTATCAATTATCAATGTTAATTGACCATTGTTAATTGCTGATTGATCAGACATTGGCCGCAGTTTCATGTTCAAATATCCTGTGATTAGCTATAAACTTACCTGAAAGAGGTAATTGAATCTCCTCTTTCTTATCTATTACTCTGTGCTTAAAATTCAATATGGTGAGTCCTATAACATCATTTGTATCCGGGTCTAACTGCAAAAAAATGTCATTGTCTATATTGAACCCAATTGCTTCTTTGTTTTCCCCAAAATATAGATTCATTTCGTCTAAGACAGAATCATATTTGTATGTTAGTTTTTTTCCCATAAAAGCTCATCTCCTTTATTAAAGTTGTATACGAGAAATGACGTTTTGATATATAAAGCATCTTTCACAATATCAGGCATTGCTATAACCATCAAGTATCTGGGCCTTGGAGAAATGGTGATGGCTTTATAATAAACGAGAGATGTTCGATCCGTTTTGCTCCTGTATATCATGCTCGGGTCTTGTATAGTCCCACGGATACGGTCTTTGAATCGGCGCATAATTGGATGATTTATAATAATGTGCTTCTCCAGGCATACCTGATCCAAAACTACGGTATTTTCGAGTGGATCTTTTGTCCTAAAAAGTATTTTCATTGCAAGGCGAAATTATTAATCATTTAGCTTCAAACATAAAGTAAGAAACTGATGCTGTCAATACGTTTGTACTCAGCCCTAAAGTTAATCATCCGGATAGCCGTGCTTTTAATTTTTGTCTGTATCCCTTCTATTTCACCTGCTTTAGCAAAAGATCCTTTAAAAGATATGGATTTGAATTTTCTGACAGAGGAGACATCTGTTGAGGACAGAGCGAAATTCCTTTCAATAAGCGGCTACCTGGAAAGCCGCAACCAGGTCAGGATAAAGGAGCCGGATGAGCCTGTCTCCCTCAGACAGCGCTTATGGCTGGATTGTTATCTGGGAGATGGAAAGATCAGAGGTTTTACAAGCGCTTATTTTGATTATGATCCGGCTGTTCGGGATTGGATGGATGATAATGATGAGATTTACTACGTGGAGTTGAACGAGGCATATCTGACAATAGATACAGAACGGATCGATTTTATACTGGGCAAGAAAATGATGCGCTGGGGAACAGGTGACGGGATCAACCCTATGGATCTGATCAATCCCAGGGATTATTGTGACCCCATTGCCAGCGCCAGAGCCGATGCAAGACTTCCCATTCTTTTGGCAAACGGAATATTGCTGCTTGGGCCTGTTACCGTGGAAGGGGTATTGATTCCAAAACCCGAGGTAAACAAATTCTCCCTGCCCAATAGCCCGTGGGAACCAGAGGCGATGAGAGAACTCAGAAGAAGCGCTGAATCAGAGGAGATTGTCCTTGCACCAAGAGAAGAACCCGACGACTGGTTTGAAGATGCCGAGTTTGCCTTCAGGATTTCCACCACATGGAAAGGCTTTGACCTGGCGCTTCTTTATTACAACGGCTACACAGATGATCCTGCTTATCACCGAGATTACCTGACTGATGGCAGGATGCGCTTCACCCCTCGTTATCACCGCTATCAGGCTTACGGATTCAACTTTGCAAAAGGTTTTGAGAAGGCCACAGTTCGTGGTGAGCTTGCCATAAAACCAGGACTCCTATTTCCGATTGATTCCAATGATCCGTCATACAAGGAAGACAGCGACGGTCTTGTCAGCCGGGACTTGTATCAAGGCGTTATCGGCATTGACCGAACCTTTTTCACAAATCTTGTAACTTCTCAATAAGTCCTCGAAATAGCTCGTTATTCCTGCGGTTTTGTTCAATCAGATCGATTAAATCTACGGCAAATTCGGGCGCAAATTCTACCAAGTTATTTTTTACCGAACCCTTATTGAGAAGTTACAAATAAATCCATCATTAGACCTGAAATATGAAATATTAAAGCGCAAAGATAAGCCAGGTTATACTTTACGGGTTTTAATAGAAAAAAGCTCTGAAGTTCATAAGACCGCCAACGGAACCGTGTATCAAAAACATGGCGCTCAATCATTACCGATTAAAGATCCACAAAAAATTACGCAACTTTCATTTGCAAAAGGTACAACTTCATTCGAAGACCAAATAATAAAAGATGTCCCTGCTGAACAAATTGCGGAATCTAAGGAATTAATTTCCTTTTTAAACGATTATTCACCACAAACTGATCCTCTGGAGTTTTGTATAAATCAAAACTTGCTTGATTACAGAACTTGGGAAACAAAAGTGGCGGCAGCATTATTATTTCACCCGTGTCCAGGCGCTGTCATCCCAAGGAAATGTGCGGTTAAAATTACCCGATATGAAACCAAGGAAGACGATCCTGAACGGATTCATTTGGCAGAGCAATTTACAGTCGAGGGGCCTCTATACCCATTAATAAGTGAAACGGTACACACGGTAGAGAAAATAATGTCGTCTAAAGTATGGTCCCATGATGGCTTAAAAAATCTTGATTACCCCCCCCCTGAAGCGATATGGGAAGTTATTGTAACCTAAGTTGAGCGATTTATTGCGAAGATATGTGCCGAGATCTTGATGCATAAGGGTTTGCGAAAACCACAGGCATACCCGTGGATATGTCGAGGATTTTCGCGAATCCTTGATGCGCAAGAGAT
>JAYENE010000297.1:0-2825 GCA_034721935.1 Thermodesulfobacteriota bacterium | reverse complement strand
TCCGCTTGTGCTCGCAACCGATAAAAGGCGAAAAACAGTTCTTCACAGGCTGGGGCTTACGCCGCTTCCAAAAGCCATAAGCCAAAACAGATCCCAAAAACGTGACAACAGACCGATATGGATACATGCTCTTTCTGTTGGCGAGGTTCTTTCCGCAGTTCCTCTAATTAAAGAATTAAAAAGCTGTTTCAAACATCAGGATATTGTTTTTTCAGCTTCTACAAAAACAGGGTTTGAAATAGCAAGTAATCTTTTAAAAGAAAATGTAACTTCAATATTTTTCTTTCCCTATGATTTGCTAATTTCGGTAAAACATATTGCGGCAAAAGTTGAGCCAGCCATCGTTATTATTGTTGAGTCTGATATATGGCCGAATTTTCTGTTTGAAATGAAAAAACGCAATGTTCCTGTAATCCTCGTAAACGCAAGGCTTTCAAGAAGATCATATTTTGGATACAAACGGTTTTTATTCTTTTTTAGAAGGCTTTTTTTATCCTTTTCAAAAATTTGCGTTCAGTCTTCGGAAGACGCCCATCGCTTTAGCCTCTTAGGGATTCCGCCGGGCAGGATAACAATAACCGGAAACATAAAATTTGATCAGCAATACGATTTTGCCGGACGGGAAGAAATAGATAAATTAAGACAATCTTTGCTTATCAAGCCGTCTCAAAAGATCCTGCTGGCAGGAAGCACACATTACGGAGAAGAAGCAATACTTCTTGACGCGTTTTCAAGGCTAAAAAAGAAATATTCCGATCTTATCCTTGTTATTGTCCCCAGAAATCCGGATCGCGCCGGATCAGTATGCCGAATTTGCAAATCAGCGGGTCTTTTTGCGGTCATAATGTCTGAGCTTGAAGAAAAAAAGCCTGAACCAGATGTAATTGTTGTTGACAGGATAGGGATATTAAAAATGCTTTACGCCACAGCAGATATAGCCTTTGTAGGCGGAAGTCTTGTAAGATGCGGTGGTCACAATCCTCTTGAGCCTGCAGCATTTTCCAGACCGATTATCTTTGGTCCTAACATGAGCGATTTCGCAGATATATCAGATATGCTTGTCGAATCAGGAGGAGCTATTTCTGTGAACGATGCAGAAGGCATATATAATATTATATCAGAGTTGCTGACTGACAATCAGAAAGCCGGAGAAATGGGAAGCATGGCCTTCAAAGTTTTTAATTCCAACAAAGGGGCGGTTGATAAGACATTGAATGTGATAAAATTTATAAATAGTCGAGCGGTCGAATGGTCGAATGGTCAACCGCTCGACTAATTTCCTGCTCGACCACTCGACTAAGGGAGCATTGCCAATTTGTTAAAGCCGAAAACATAAACTCTATTCGGGCGGGATAAACCCGCCCCTACGAAATTTGATACGCGTAACCCGTAGGAGCGGGTTTACCCCGCCCGCCATCGCTCTCGGCCAAATGAGGCAGTCAGCATCCCTGAAGACTTTCGCTCAGGCGAGGCGGGAGGCCCGCCCGATAAATGACGATGCTGTGGGATATCATTCCAATTTTAACAAACTGGTAATACTCCCTATGGGTTTCCACGCTGGAGCATGGGAACCAGGCAAGTAGTCGAGTGGTCAACCACTCGACTAATTTTCCACTCGACCACCACGCGGCGCAAGCGCCTGCGCTGCATGTCGACTAATATTAAATGGATAATCAGGTGATGACAAGGATCAGAAAAAAGATAGAAACAATTATGACCGAAAACAGAAAAGACCGATTATTTTCTTTTGGATCTTTCTTGTTTATGGCTTCTCTTGTTTATGGCGGCATAGTAAAATTAAGAGAATTTTGTTATAAAGCGGGAATAATAAAATCAAAAAGACTGCCATGCACAATAATATCTATCGGGAATATAACTGTTGGCGGAACAGGAAAAACTCCGATGACCATCAAAGTGGCACAGATAGTCAGGCGCCTTGGTTATAAGGTAGCCATAATCAGCAGAGGATATAAGGGGGAAGCGGAAAAAACAGGAGGAATTGTAAGCAACGGGCATACTATATTCATGGAGCCTGAAAAGGCGGGTGATGAACCATTTATGATGGCCGCAAAGCTGAAAAACATACCTGTCGTTGTAGGTCAAAACAGATACAAGGCCGGCAGACTGGCCATAAAGAAATTTAATCCTGATGTTATTGTGCTTGATGATGCTTTCCAGCATCTGAACCTGAAGCGAGACATTGATATCGTCCTTTTGGATTGCGGCTGTCCTCTTGGCAACGCGCATCTTCTGCCAAGAGGCATTTTAAGAGAGCCGATTTCTGCATTAAAGAGAGCCGATGCATTTGTCTTAACAAGGTCTGATTCTGCTCCCGATTACATCAGACAAGTTACTGTGGATAAAATTGAAAACCTGGCGCCCGGCAAACCTGTTTTCAAGTCTTTTCATGCTCCGAATTTTTATAAACCGGTAAATGGCAGAAAGAGCATGCATGGCATCGAGCTGCAAAACTTTGATTCTGGTTTGTTACATGAACGCAGGGTAGTTGCCTTTTCAGGGTTGGCAGGAAATAATGATTTTCGTAGAACAGTTGAAAACCTTAAATGCGATTTAATCGATTTTTTTGGATTTCCGGACCACCATAAATATACGGAAATGGACCTGCAAACAATCATACAATCGTCAATTAATGCTCAAGCCGAATTTATCCTCACAACTGAAAAGGACTATGTGCGGATTTCCGGCAAAACTTCATGGCCTGTAGAACTCGTTGTTGTAGGCATAGAGCTTTCCCTCGGAGATGATGAAAATGCTTTTGTCGATTTTATTAAAAACAGGTTGAGGAATTGAGGAATTGAGGGATT
>JAYENE010000296.1:0-2836 GCA_034721935.1 Thermodesulfobacteriota bacterium | reverse complement strand
AAATCTTATTTGGTCGTCGTTATTTCTTAACGCTCACTAACATGCTCAAACAGTCAGCCGTTTTAAATTTAACTGCCCGCCACATCAGGTTGTTGGCAGGTTACTTTTTGAGTTTGTAAATTTCTGAAGATTAAATAAACTAGTACTCCGTCCCAGAAGTTCCGACATGTTTCGTGGCTCTTTATATTCCGTGAAATTACGGTTTTTATTGGGCTACATTTTAATACATACTTTGTTGATATTACAGAATATTGATGTTGTGAATGGGTTCAATACAATACCATTTCAGCAGATTCCAAATTGTCACTAAGGTATTCAGAACTTCTGGGACGGAGTACTAGAAATTGATGATCAATTTACAGTTGCGGACCATCTGGACTCCGCTTTTCACCGGGGTGACGACTTTTTACGAATTTATCCAACCTTAAACGTAATGAAAAAGACCCGAAAGATAATTACTCGGTAAATAATACTTTACTTAGTAAGTATTATTATGCTATAAGGTTAAATATGATTAACAATAAAAATAGTGTTGAATCCTTGCTGAAACAGCTTGGCGAAAGGTTGAGAGAGGCGCGCCTGGCTCGCAACGAAAGCCAGGAACTGTTCGCACAAAGGCTTGGCTTAACCCGCCAGTCGTACAGCAAAATGGAAAAAGGTTCTCCGCGGACGCTGATTGGCAACTGGCTGGAAGCAAGCAGCATCCTTGGCCGGCTTGACGGCTGGCAGGAAGTGCTGGCTCCAAAAGAAGACCTGTTTGCGAAATTAAAAAGAAAAACCAGTAAGCGCCAGCGGGCTGGAGGAAGGAGAAAGACATGATGCTCACGGTATGGCTGACTTTGCCTGCAGCAGAGGTTGTCAAGATCGGAGAACTGGCTATCAACGACCCTGATGCCAGGGGAGCGCTGGATGGACAATTTCGTTATACTCCTGAATATCTGGAAAATTCGGAAGCCTTCACGCTTGACCCGCTGCATTTGCCGCTGTCCGCGGATATTTTCGATGCGGATCGGCCCCATGCTGGCGTCCATGGTGTTTTTGAAGACAGTCTTCCGGACGATTGGGGCCGGAGACTCCTGGTCCGCCGCTACAAGCTGGGCCGCAAAGATCAACGTATCCCACAATTGTTGCGCTTGTCAGGAAACCAAGGCTTGGGGGCTTTGAGCTACGTGGAAAAAGGCCGGCCGGACTTGAAAACGACAGGGGTTCCAATCCGTCACCTTCAGGAACTGGTGCTGCTGGCGGAAAGATTTGAGCAGGACAAAGCTGTGGACGACGATGAACTTTCCCTGTTATTTCAGGCAGGCAGTTCACCGGGCGGGGGTAGACCCAAGGCCCTTGTCAAGGATGAAAGCCGCGCATACCTGGCAAAGTTTGCCAGCGCCAGGGATCAACTGGACGTTGTAAGCCTGGAGGCCGCCGCCATGGAGTTAGGCCGCAGAGCAGGTATAAAAACCGCGGATAGCAGACTTTTAGCGCTGAGTTCCAGAAAATGCCTGCTGGTAAAACGGTTCGATATCAACAAAGCCGGCGGTCGCAACCACATGATCAGCATGCAATCTTTGCTCAAGGCCGACGGGTATTACTATGCCGGCTACAGGGACCTGGCAGAAGTAATAAGGCATGTTTCCACGCAACCAGGGCAGGATCTCCAGAGGCTTTACAGACAGATGGTATTCAACGTAATGATCGGCAATACCGACGATCACCTGAAAAATTTCCTTATGCTGCATAATGATGAAGGCTGGAGACTGAGTCCTGCATTTGATCTGGTGCCAAACATCGGTTTTAACAGGGAACATGTTCTGCGCATCGGATACGATAGCAGGCCGCCTGATCTTGAAACACTCCTGCAGGAGGCAGGGCATTTCGGGTTAAAACGACGACAGCAAGCCCTGAAAATGATCATGGAAGTATATAAGGCTGTATCGGAATGGAGTAAAGTCTTCGCAGCATATAATGTGCCGAAAAAGGATTACGAAGCTATCGGTAGAGATATCAGCAAACGGCTGAAAAAATATTTGAGATAGCACCACTTTTCAAGGTGATACTTGCCACACTTAAAGCTTCCCTAACTTCACCATATTTATTCATAACGTTCTCAAAGCCCATGCCAGTTGTCCTGTTCAAACTGCCTGCCAAATTTACACCTGGGAATAATTTAAAATCTCTCATGATTTCTCTACTCCTGAGAGAAGAGACCTCAGTATCTATAATATTTGTAGATACTGAGGTCTCAGAAATGGCTGCAGATTAATATCCGCGGCTAATGTTGTCAAAGTTATCTATGAAGCCTGCAACATTGCCCGATGAATTCTTGACATTTCCAAACCCGTCAACAAACCCTTTGATTCGTCCTGAACTGTCCTGGATATTCCCGAATCTGTCAATACTGCCCTTAAACCTACCGGAATTATCCATGATGCTGTTATACTTGCCTATGTGTCCTGTGCTCCCGCCTATAATACGTTCCAATTTAGACATGATTTTCCTCCTTTTTTTTGGTTGTTAAGTTAGTTATATTGTGTTTATGCATGTACACTTTAGCATTATATATGCCAAGATGATGAGAGATGATATTAAATGTGGTTATAAAAGGATGGATAGGATTGTATCTTCATGAA
The DNA here is from genome assembly GCA_034721935.1 of Thermodesulfobacteriota bacterium. Lineage (GTDB taxonomy): Bacteria > Desulfobacterota > Desulfobacteria > Desulfobacterales > ETH-SRB1 > Desulfaltia. The sequence goes on along the minus strand of JAYENE010000296.1, from coordinate 212 downwards.
AATACGGAAAAATTACTTGTTGAAAAAGAATCAGTAATGTCCGGTTAGGTTTTTGCACGTGTTAAAAAAGACGGTGAAAAAAATAAAAAAAATGAATTTTTTGCTTGACATTTAAGGCAAAAAATTTTTGCGACACCTTGTAATATTAACAATAATTACAAGGAGTTATGACTATGCCGCAATCATTTGAACCATACCAAAAAAAACTTTCT
>JAYENE010000295.1:0-2837 GCA_034721935.1 Thermodesulfobacteriota bacterium | reverse complement strand
TTGAGGCGCTCGGCTGACAAGGCGCGAAAAAGCATGAATATCAAGCATATTCAGAATTTTCGCAACGCAGTCAGGCGGGATGCATCAGCGCAAAGAAATGTGAAGTTATTTTTTGTCGAGCCCTAAACCCGCCCCTACGGGTTACGTGCATCAAATCTCGTAGGGGCGGGTTTATCCCGCCCGAATAGGGTTTATGTTTTCGGCTTTAACAAATTAGTAATGCTCCCATTTGAACTGTAGTGAGTTGAGAGCCTTCTTCCATCATCATTGCATTGTCTAACAATTAGTCTGTGAACATTCACTATTTTTTAGAATAACAATTATTATATATTAGGCGGTGTATCTCTAACGCCTTTTCTAAAAGAGTATTGTCCATAATGCATTTCTCTTTTTATATATTTGGTTATGTTTCATTCATTAAATATGAAAGTACAAGCTATACCTCGAAAGGCCACAACTTGCGATTTTTCGCTGGCCCTGAACATCAATAGCTGCGTTGCTCAGGCTTGCAATAGCCTGCTATCCCGCACCTTCGCGCCTTGCTCTTGATGCTCATTGCTCACCGAAAAAAAACGCAATTTATAACCTTCCGAGGTATAACCCATTATCCTCTATCCAGGTTTTACTTTTTCACCCACTCCTTTGATGGAGGTGGTTCTATTACCGGTGGAATCTGGCCATTTTGAAACCATCCGCCCATAGACATGCGGATATCTTGATAACTTTTAAAATCATGAACATGATGCAGCATTTCATCAAATGGTTTTGGATTCTTTATGTTCTCACGCCAGGCTTTTTTCTCAACTGTTCCAAACACAAGATAATTGTTGCCGATATAGTCCGGATTAGTTTGCAGAAACAAGTCAGTTAGAAGATGTTCAATTTCATCTTTATGGCCAATGAGCATGTCACAGCGGTTACAGTACCTGTTTGTGTAATTGAGTGCGATAAGATTCTTAGGGTCAACGTGGATAAGGAGTGGCAGTTTACGTTGACCTGTCTTGTTCTGGCAATCTGGGCATTTAGAAAATCGTATTTCAGGATATGGATTGAGGGAAAAATTATATTTTGGAGGTAAATAACCGAATTGTTTCCTCGTCCTATCTTTATGCATTTCTTTCTCCCCAAAATCTAATTCCATTTAATTCAGGCCATATTTCAAGCAGCTTATTCGTTGCGTGGTCACTTTTTATCACCTGGAATATAAGGAATAAGACCTTTTCGATACGCGATTTCCTGGATCGCTCTTGGCATATAGCGAGCATCAACAGCAAGCCCTTTGTATGTGATCATCCATGCCATTGGGTTATCATCCATCTTGCCTGGAAGACACCAATTTGGGTCTAACTGCATCAAGCCTAATGCATCCCTTACTACCTTAGATTTTGAAGAACCCGTGCTTTTGGAAACACCAAACTGACTACAGAGATCTAAAGCATTTATGTAAGGTTCTTCGCTCTTATCGAACAGAAAGTTAACAAATCCGATAGCGTAAGTAATGCCACATGCCCACGAATTTATCGTGCCTCTGGCCAAGGGAGACGGACGTTTCCTGCACAGAGCTGCGGCTGCATATCGAATTAATTGGGCATACTCGTCATTTAGATATTTTTTTGAAAATTCATCCGTTAACTCAGCAATGCTTTGAAACGTAGGCTGCATTGCTTTGGGAATTTTTTCAGACTTTGGTTTCTTCGGCATTTTTCCCCTTAAAGTTGACTATGATCAGAAATTTACAAACTCAAAAAGCAACTTGTCAACAACCTGAGGTGGCGGGCAGTTAAATTTAAAACGGCTGACTGTTTGAGCGTGTTAGTGAGCGTTAAGAAAGAACGACGACCGAATAAAATGTTCTATGAGTCGGATAATGTTGGGTTTAGCAAGCTTTTTATAAAAGGATTGTTCTAAGTTCTTTCTTTACGCTCACTTATGCGCGAGTTTCAGCCGTTCTTAAATTTAACTGCCCGCTGTCTCAGGTTAACCTCATAATGAGTTTGTAAATTTCTGATGATTGAATTCCACTGAATTGTTCTGCGATTCAGTGAGTTTTAATATGATTGTTGAATTTTTCTACCAGCTCCAAAATTGAGAGTTGAAGGCCTGCTATCTTCTGAATTGCCCAAGCTTGAAATATTTCATCCTTTCGATCCTTATCTTCAGGATGCTGTTCAATATACGATTGGTAATGGTCATGGAACTTATAGATCAGTTCTTCAGTCTTTTCTTCAACTCTTTTTTCGCTTTCCACAATTTTATCAGTATCGGACATGTGTTTTCCCTTTCATCATCCATTTCATATTCGGGCAAAAGATAAACCGAGTTGTCAAAATTAATTTCATCAAGGCTAATATTACAATAAAAAGGAACAAATAACTTAAAAGTTAAGTGAAATTTAACAATATGCTTGTAAAGTCCTTTAAAATATAGTATTATAAGATAATCTGGTTGTTATAACCTGAAGGTAGTGGCTTTGTTAAAATTAAACATCTTAAATCCTTATTATATAAGGATTTATACGATTTGTATGATATCGGAAATTATAACATATTGTATAATTCGATATTCTGAAATATCCTATGATTACAATATGTTAAAACATACTAATTGTGTAACTCCGCTAACTTGCGGTTCTTGCATAGCTTTTTCTTTCTGAATCCTTAATTCATAAGGCTTTAAGCAAAGTTAGTAAAAATTTCGTTTAACATTTAAGAATAAAGCAGTTGGGTCAAAGCCAAGAATGTTATGAATCGTTGAGCATAATTTGTCGAACTGGCCAAAACGCTGTTGATATACTTCGCTCCATCAGATTGCACCTTTTTCGCAAAAGCTGAATACTC
>JAYENE010000294.1:0-12029 GCA_034721935.1 Thermodesulfobacteriota bacterium | reverse complement strand
AGCTTTTTATAAAAGGATTGCTCTAAGTTATTTCTTTACGCTCACTTATGTGCGAGTTTCAGCCGTTCTTAAATTTAATTGTCCGCTGCCTCAGGTTAACCAGATAATGAGTTTGTAAATTTCTGATGTTAGCAGTTAGCCTTTAGCTAAGAGCTAACAGCTAATAGCTTTATCCTGAACCTTTGAACCCGTGAACGCTTACTATATTGAACGCTTACTATATTTCTTCTATTGTATTAGTTTACCAGCCGCAGAACGTAAAGGAGACCTTGATTGATATGACAGAATATGATTTTTGGAAGATTTTTCCCAAAATGCCAAGAAAGGTAACTATCGGCGATACAACGATTAGGGACGGTTTTCAGCATGAAGAAAAATTCATTTCCACTGCGGCAAAGATATTTTATCTTGAAGAGCTGATATTCGCGGGCTGCAAACACATTGAAGTAACCAATCTTGGAAGCGCATTTTTAATGCCTCAGTTCAGGGACGCAGAAGATCTGTTTGTTCACCTTAGAGGGGACCGGTTTAAAAAACGCTGTGAAAGAAAAGGAGTTAATTATGACGATATTTGCTTTACAGCCATCACGATTCGCGAGCCGGCAGTTGATCACGCTATCCAGCTAAGAGAAAAAGGGGTCGGCCCTGATCGTCTCTTGATGATGGTTTCTACAGAAGAGAAGCATCATTTTGCAAACTCAGGGACAACTCTGCCAAATTACTGGAAAGAGGCGGAGAGATGCATAAAAAAGTGCAATAATGCAGGTATGAAGATGTGCGGAACTGTCAGCACTATCTGGGGGAGTCCTATTGGCGGAGCCACGGATATGAAGGATGCAGTGGAATTCTCAAGACGATGGCTGGAAATCGGAGCCCATGACATTGAACATGCGGACCACGACGGCAGCGCTTCAGCCCCTGATGTTTACCGCTATTTTTCCATGATTTTAGATGAAATTTCCGATCCTGCTCTCCATATCGCTCATTTCCATGAAACAAAGCGCATAGCATCGGCATCTGTTCTGGCTGCATTGCAGGCGGGGATTATACACTTTGAGGCTACTCTTGGAGGGCTGGGAGGACAGCCTGCCAATTTTCTGGATGACTGTCCTGCAAAGGGCACCGGAGAATACTATTATAAAGATCCCAGATATGTAGGCCTGATCACACTGGAGGATACGCTGGTTCAAATCGACGAGATGGGCATCGAGCATGGATATGATGTTGACCGAATTCTGTGGCTTGGCAGGCAGATGGAAAAGACAATTGGACGGAGACTCCGCTCCGAAGCTATAATTAATGGACGGACTTTAAAGGAAGGGCACATGGAATTTTCCAGACCAGGTTTAAAGGAAAAAAAGATAAAATTAGGCGAAGAGCCCGGCCAAAAGATTCCCGGTGACTGGAATTCCAAAGCTGTGTTGCCTGAAAAGGAGACTCATTAATGCTCGAAACAGCCAAAACTCCTGAAGATCTTAACCATGAAGATAAGGCACGTCTTGTTCTTGACATGTTTCACCGTATAATAGTTCATTATGGTCTCTGGTTTGCCGAGATAAAACATCAGATGGGCATGGATAAGGCTCTTGAAATACTGGGCAGCGCGTCGAAAAAAAGTTATGCTTATCAAATGAAAAGGCTTTCAAGAGTTCTTGGATTTGAGATAAAGAATGATCTGCCTGAGCCTTTGCTGGAAATGCCGTCAGAATCGGTTCAGGAACTTATGGACAGTGTTGCCTTAAACTGGCTTGCAAATGATGGCGTATGGTTCCAGGCAGTAGAATTTACCAGCGGTATGAACGACGCCAAGCGGTGCAATGATTCCTGCTGGGCGCATTTTTCTCCTTTTGAAGCATGGTCAATTAAAAGGTTTTTGAATCTTTCTGAAAATTCCGGGCTTGAAGGTTTAAAAAGGGCTCTTAATTTTCGTCTCTATTCCCGCGTTAATACTCAATCCATTATTGATGAAAAGCCGGATAGTTTTGTCTTTCAGATGAATAAGTGCCGGGTTCAGTCAGCGCGGAAACTAAAAGGACTTGATGATTATCCGTGCAAATCCGGAGGAATGGTAGAATATACATATTTTGCAAGAGCCATTGATGCGGCAATCAGCACAGAGTGCATAGCCTGCCCCCCGGATGCACATCCTGACGAATGGTATTGCGCCTGGCGGTTTAAAATCAATAACTCAAGCTTCACACCCTTTAATTTATCAAAAGCGTTAGACGGTAAGGGTTAAAAATAAATTTTTAACCCTTACCGTCTTGACATTGATGGAAATCAAGCAGTAGGGGCGGGTTTGAAACCCGCCCCTACAAAGGATTACCGAGGCGCCGCATGGTGTGAGAGAGAGTTACAGGGCTAGTTTGAAACCCGCCCCTACAAAGGATTACCGTCTTGACATTGATGCGAATCAAGGGTGCGAATCAAGGGTGCGAATCAAGGGTGCGAATCAAGGGTGCGAAACTTGAGTCAATAAGTAAAATTGGATTAAATTTATTTTACGATGTATGCCTGGAATATAGAAAAAGAACGAAGCGGTCTGGAAAATGCCTTAACGAATAGAGATCTGGATTTTAGCGCTGCATTTATGGTTGTTCAGGATCTGCATCAGCTTGTCCAGGCAAATCCCGCGATTATCAGACCGGATACGATCTCGGCGCTGAAAAATGTTCTTGAGAATTCAAAGCACACCTCCCAGACACAATCCTTTTTCCTGTATAGAGAAGCGGCTGATGCCCTGGCCTCTATTCTAATTCTTTCTGTTGATGAGCCCATGTCAAAACAGAGCATCTCTTCCCTGAAACAGGTTGTTAATAAAGGCTCCGGCATGCAGCAAAGAGCTGCTACCGAAGCCATGGGCTCACTTCCCCTTCAAATTTGCGGTCCCAGAATACCTGATGACCGGTCTGAGAAAATACCTTATGTAAACTGGGATGACATATTAAAGCTTAATAATATTGCTATATGTGATACCCCTGTAATTCTTGGCAGGAGTCTGGTCGCATCAATCAATAATAGCTCCAAAATATTTGTTGTAAAATTAGCTGTTACCGAAAGCGCAGTGGAATTGATAAAAAAAGAGGCAGACTGGATGCATTATCTGTCTTCTAATAGTAATTCCTTTCCGGTTAGATTTAAGGTTCCTCAGCCCATTCAAATTAACGGAACCTATTTGTTCCGGCTTAAAAAGCTGCCTGTCAGACCCCCTGAGGGATCAGATATTAATCCAAAATACAACTATGCCATAGGTTATATAGCGCATAAAGATTATTTCACCTATCCGAACGACCATAGAAAGGCAAAACAACTGCCTGAGGACAAATTCAGAGAAGTAATATTAAGAAATTCCTGGCTGTTTGGGAAATTAACCTCACTCGGTATTGTGCATTCAGCTCCTATTCCTCTTTTTCATAATCGTATGCAGCACAACAGAAGAGAAGATCATGGAGTCTATGAATGGCGCCATGGTGGCAGGCTTGACAGGTGGCTGCATTCATGCCGGCACCCTAATTTCGGCATAACCGGCATACGGGATTTTGAACATCTTATCTCATATCAGGGATCAAGCCTGGATCTTTACACGCACATCGGCAGACAGATATTGAGCCTGGTTCTGGTAACCAGCAGCTACTTCCGTAATTTTGAGGCTGATAAGGTTGGATTCGATGCTTATGGAAAGCCTGTGGATGTTCGACATCTCTTTGATAAATCGTTTTTAAAGGATCTTCTTCAGGGAATTTTTCAGGGGTATTATAATGGATTTGTGGAAGAAAAATTTTTGGGCGACATCCCTTTTGACATTGAACAGCTCAGCGCGCGTATGATTGAAGAGATGGGTGTGGACCGTTATATGGAAGAAATGCTGAGAGTGGCGGATCAGGCTGAGATGACTGAAAAGGAGTTCAGAGAATTACTGGTTGAAAGGGGTTGTTCTCCGGAAGCAATAGAAAGTTTACAAAAAGGCGCGGGTGATATTTCCATTCAGACCGGCCCCCATCTTGGCGGGTTTAATCAGAGGATATCATTGCCGGAACTTATCCAGTGCCTTGGAGTTGTGTCAGCCTATTGTATAGGAGGCAGATACCTTAGAGGGAAAGAGATGAACGTCGAACACCTGCCGCGACGGGCGCGAGCACGGCGGGTCGAACGGTGAAAGAGATGAACATCGAACGTCCAACATCGAATTTTGAATAAGGTATTCTACCAATTTATAAACTGGTGGAGCGAAGTGATTTCATCATTCGATGTTCGATGTTCGATGTTCGACGTTGGACGTTCATCTTTTAAAACAACCCTGAACTGTGAACCCTGAACTGTGAACCTTGAACCCAGAACCTTGAACTGTGAAGCGTGAATAAATGACAAATAAAAAAACAAGGGCGATTCTTTGCCCGAATTGCAGAAAACTTATCAGCGTCGATGAACCCCGCTGTCCTTACTGCGGCATGGTCAGGCCGACATCATGGTGGCACAATAATTTTGTGACCCGGCTCTTTCATGATGGGGATCGGCTTATAAAGGCAATAATAATTGTTAATGCAGGCATGTTTGCGATATCCTTAATATTTAATCCGCGTTTGCCGGGTCTTTCGTTTAATCCGCTTACTGTTTTTGCGCCCGACAATCAAAGCCTTTTGATTTTAGGGGCCACAGGAACGATTCCGATAGACAGGTTTCATCGCTGGTGGACCCTTATTTCCGCCAATTATCTTCATGGAGGGATAGTTCATATCCTGTTTAATATGCTTGCCTTTTACCAGTTGGCTCCTCTTGTTAACAGGGAATACGGCGCTTATCGTATGATTGTTATTTATACAATTGGCGGCATTGCCGGATTTTATATTTCGTATCTGGCAGGTGTCGGGTTTACTATCGGCGCTTCTGCGGCTGTATGCAGCCTGATGGGCGCCAGCCTTTATTACGGCAAAGCCAGGGGAGGCATTTACGGCCAGATAATTTATAAGCAGATTGCGGGATGGGCTGTGGGACTTTTTCTGTTTGGCTTTATTGTTCCGGGCATCAATAACTGGGGTCATGGGGGAGGAATATGCGCGGGCGCAGCCATTGGGTTTTTGCTGGGTTTTCAGGAGAGAAGGATGGAAAACAATTTTCATAAAATCCTGGCCGGCTGTTGTATTGCGCTGACCATGATTGCGCTGGGATGGGGAGTTGTATCGGCCGGTTATTATCGCATGATTGGGCTTGGGTGAAACATCTGGAACTGGTTTAACCTGAAATAAAAACCTTTTTTTTGCATTAATTCATCATGTGAGCCTGCCTCGATTATCTTTCCTTTGTGGAGTACAATTATCCTGTTCGCATGCCGGGCCGTTGAAAGGCGATGGGCTACGATTATTGATGTTCTGTTTTTTATCAGGTTAAAGAGAGCTTCCTGGATCCTGTGTTCAGTTTCAGAATCGATATAGGAGGTTGCCTCATCAAGTATAATAAGATCAGGATTGCCTGCAAAAGCCCTTGCAATGGAAATAAGCTGGCGCTCACCGCTTGAAATTGATGCTCCGCTTTCAGAGAGTATAGTATCAAGGCCATCCGGCAGCCTGTTTATCAGTGTTTTACAATTTGAAGCTTCTAAAGCATGCTCCATCATTTCTTCCGAAATATTTGTTTTTCCCTGGCTGATATTATCCCGAACAGTTCCTAAAAACAGAAATGGATCCTGCATAACCAGCGCCATTTTTGATCTGACAACAGAGGTCGGATAATTTTTTATATCGATTCCGTTTATTGTAATCCGTCCTGATACAGGGTCGTAAAACCGGGTAAGTAGATTTATTAAGGTTGTCTTTCCGGAGCCTGTCCGGCCGACTATGGCAATGGTTTCTCCTGCAGCGAGTTTCAAGGAAACTTCTTTGAGTACGGTTTCATCTGTAACATAGCCAAAGGAGACATCCTCTAATGCAATTTCATGAATTTTATCAAGGGAAGGGTGGTTTAAACCAGGGCTGACAACCGGCTGCGGTATGCTTTCCCTGTTGTCTAAAATCTGGAATATCCTTTCGGCGGATGCCATGGCGTTTTGCATGATATTGTATTTTTCAGCTATGTCTCTTATCGGCCTGAAGAACATCTTCATATAGGCGATAAAGGCAACAAGGGCGCCAAGGCTTATATTTGCCGCAATAACCCCGCTTCCGCCATAGTAGATGATAATAGCAAGCGCAATTATTCCCAGAAGCTCTACGATAGGCATGAAGACTGCAAAAATCCGAACCTGTTGCATGCCTGCCAGATAATTTTCATGGTTCAGACTCGCAAAATTATGGTAATTTTTCTTTTCATGCAAAAAAAGCTGGATAACCTTTATTCCCTCTATGGTTTCCGCAAGCCTTGTGTTTATCTGAGCGATTTTTATTCTCAAATCCCTGAAAGCATCACGGGCACGAACCGAGAAATGTATGGAAGCATACACAACAAAAGGAAGAACGGCAAAGGAAACAAGGGCAAGATTCCGGTTAATGCCGAGGAGAACCAGAGCAATCCCGATCAGTAAAAACAGATCCTTGAAAACAAAGGCAATTACAGAGGTAAAAAGCTCGTGCATGTTTTGAATATCATTTGTAACACGTGTTACAAGACGTCCCACCGGATTGTGGTTAAAAAAGGCTATTGACAGGCCCTGGATATGTGTAAAGAGACGCATTCTTAAATCATGCATTATCTTCTGGCCGGTGTATTCCATGATCATTACCTGGATAAAATTAAGCGCAAAGTTTATTATAATAATAGCTAAGAAAATAGATGTAATGCCTGTTATTCCTGAAAGATCCCCTTTGCGTAATACAGCAACCTCTTTTTTATTCAGCCGTGAGAGTTTATCAAACGGGATATAAGCAGAATTACCATCTGTCTTGAACAAATCTGGATAGGTGTTAACCACTGTTTCTATTTCCGGGTCCGACATGTCAGCCCTTAAGTATCTTCTTTTAAGTTCATTGAAATTCCTTTTTTCACCCCCTCCCAAACCTTCCCCCTTGGAGGGGGAGGGCAGGGTGGGGGTGGTAACCTGAACAGAATCCGGGTTTTCAAGTTTATCGGGTGTGATTTGCGGCACAATATACCTGTCGATTGCTATCTTTGTGACGTATGGGAGAGAAAGATCGAGCAGTGTAATAAAAATAACCAGAAGGATCGAAGCGGCAAAACAGGTTTTATATGGCCCGGTAAAAGGGTATAGCCGCCTGAGCAGTCTGACATCATAAGGTTTGCCCAACTTCTTTTCTTCGAAGTATCCAAAATCAGGGCGCATTCAATTCCTCTCCAATTTCCTGAAGCCGAAATGTTTTTGCATAATATCTATCATATTCCATAAGTTCGGCATGTGTGCCTGATTCCACAATTTTGCCCCTGTCAAGAGCGATAATCTGATCGGCAAATCGAACTGCGGAGAGCCTGTGCGAGACAATGATTATCGTTTTTTCACCTGTCATAGACCTGATGCTGTTAATGATGTCATTGCCTGTTTCAACGTCCACCTGGCTGATGGGATCGTCAAAGATTAAAACAGGCGCTTCTTTCACCAAGACACGGGCAAGGGCAACGCGCTGTTTCTGCCCGCCGGACAGGATTACACCCTTTTCGCCTATGATGGTTTCAAAACCATTATGAAACAGCTTGATGGTATCGTATAAAGATGCTTTTTTTGTTGCTGTTATTAACGCTGAATCTTTAATTTTATTGTTGCCGAACAGGATGTTTTCTCTGATTGTGCCCGCAAACAGAAACGGTTCCTGGGACATAAATGAAATCAGGGATCTTAAATCAAAAACCCGCATTCGGGATATGTCGAGACCGTCAATCAGAATGCGGCCAGAAGATACATCAAAGAGCCTGGGTATAAGACTTATAAGGGTTGTTTTGCCGCTTCCGGGAGGGCCCACAATACCAAAAGTCTTTCCCTTATTCAGCGCGAAATTTATTCCGTTTAATACAGGCGGATTTTTGTGTTTATAAGCAAATGATACATTTTCAAAAGTAATGTCACTACTCAAACCTGTTATGGATCTTGCGCCGGGTATGTCCGCAATATCGGGTTTTGTCTGTAATATCCTGTCGATCCTGTCTAATGACGCTCTTCCTCTCTGGATAAGGTTAATTACCCATCCCATGGCCATCATTGGCCATGTTAAAAGTCCTATATAGCTTATGAATGCTACGAAATCGCCAGGTGTTATGGTTAAAACTATGGTTTGTCGCCCTCCAAGGTAGAGCAGTATTGTAAGGCTCAGGTTTGAAAAAAGGAGCATCATAGGAAAAAAGGAACCGGTAATGCTTACCAGCCTGAGATTTTTGTCAATATAATCCTTTGATACGGCCTCTAATTTCAAAGACTCCTCTTTTTCCCTGTTATATGCCTTTATAATGCGTATGCCTGCAAACCGCTCCCTTACAGCCTCTGTCAAATCGGCAAACGTTTTCTGCGCTTCGCCGTAAAGCCGGTGCATCTTTTTGCTGAAAAAACGGGCGCCTAACACTACCAGTGGCATGGGAATTAATGCGATTAATGTCAGCAACTTGTTTATGTACATCATAAAGGCTATGGCTGCTGTGCCAAGCACAATGGCGTCTGTAAGGGCAACCATGCCCATGCCTATTGCCATACGAACATGTTGAATGTCGTTGGTTGCATGCGCCATTAAATCGCCGGTTTTTACCCTGTCGAAATATGAAGCTGAAAGTGTTTGAATATGGGCAAAAAGGATGTTTCGCAGACCTTCCTCGGCCCTTCTCGATGTTCCTATGAGACAGCGCCGCCATCCATATCTGAACAGTCCGATCATTACGGCGATTGCCACGATATAAAGGGCATACGATGACAGACCGGTTAAATCGATATTAAACAATGTAAGATCGTCAACAGCCCGTTTAATTATTCTCGGTATAATAAGCTGAAGTACATCAACAGCAATTAGGCAGATAAGACCTGAGATAATTAAATATCTGTTTTCCGAAAAATAAGGTTTTATTAAATGCAGTGATTTCATTGGATTAACATTTAGACAGCCAATATCATTGAAAAGCATCTTACGCAGGCGCAAAGGCGCAAGGACCTCAAAAGCTTTGCTTTATTTTTACTAAAAAATCAGCCTGTGGTCAAACAACTTAATGGCACAGCAACGTCAAAGTCGAGCATAAATGTAGAGAATAACACTATGTTAACAATATTGCCTCACCACGCCAGGGCGTGGCAAAGACGCTAAGTTGTTTTGAAAGATGAACGTCGAACGTCCAACGTCCAACGTCCAACGTCGAATAATGATGTCGCTCCGCTCTTCAATTTATGTTAAAATCGAATAAAAAAAACAAACACCAAATGAGAAACAAAAGTTCAGGGATTCAGCTCGAAACTTGAAACTTGAAACTTGAAACCAGCAAAAATCTCCGACCTCCGTCTTCTGTCTTCTGACACCGATTTTCGCGGCTGAAAGCCGCTCCCACTCAACTACTCAACTACTCAACTACTCGAGCAATCCCTCCGACCTCTGTTTCTTCATCTTTTCTTTCATTACATTGACTTTCACAGGGCCGGTTGTTATGATTTAAAATTATGAAACCAGGAAATATTATTGAATATATAGACCGCCAGAAAATAATATGCGCGGTTGTTATGGAAGTCAAAGATAAGAAACTGCGGCTCATTACGGAAAATAACCGGGAAGTAAAACTTTCCAGAAGCCGTATTTCACATAAATCCAGCACATATATGGATCTTTCATTGAGCAGATATAAGCTGGTCGAATCTTTAAAAAAAACAGCAAACATACGCAAAGATCTGGCCGGCAGTGTGAATATCAGGGAGTTGTGGGATATATTACATGCAGAGCAGGAATGGATCGATCTGGCTGCTATAACCGGATTATGTTTTCCGGATAATCCTGACGGCGATCACGAGGCAGCGGTTGTCAGGGTAATTTTTAACGACAGGCTCTATTTTAAGTTTGACAATGATCGTTTTTTTCCGAATTCAGAAAAGCGGGTTGAGCAGATCGCTGCCTATAGAAGGGAAGAGGCCAGAAGGAATCGGATAATAGAGGAGGGCGGGGCATGGCTTAAAATGATCAATGGAGATACAGGTTCTTTTTCGCCCGATTTTCTGTCCGGAGATAAATTAGAATATGTAAAGATATTAAAGTCCTTTTATCTGTTTGAAAAGGAAAGCACGCATTATGCTCTTGGCAAAGCAATGCTTGAAAAAGCAGGCATAAGAGATAGTAAAGCTGTTTTTCAGCTTCTCGTAAAGCTGGGTGTATGGGATAAAGATGAAAATATTGAGCTGCACAGATATAAAATCCCGATCACTTTTCCTGCAAAGGTAACGAAAAGCGCGGAAAAGGTCAGAGGTCGGAGGTCAGAGGTCAGAGGTCAGAGGTCGGAGGTCGGAGGTCGAGAGGATCTGACCATGCTTCCTGTTATTACAATAGACGGGCTGTCAACCACAGATTTTGATGATGCTTTAAGCATTGAAGAGATGGATGATCATTACAGGCTTGGTATTCATATATCCGATGTGGGTCATTTTATCAAAAAAGGGGATATTGTTGACCAGGAAGCCCTTGTTAGAGGTAGCTCAATATATATGATGGACCAGAAGATTTCCATGATACCATCCGGTTTTGCAGAAGATCTTTGCAGCCTGAAGGCCGGAGAATTGCGTCCGGCTATCAGTATTATGGTGAAGATAAGCCAATTTTACGAGATAATCGATTATGAAATTATACCGAGCATTATCAGGGTAAAACGGCAGCTTACCTATTGTGATGTAAACACGGTTGAAGATGGCGATAAGGAGATCGTTGTTCTTTATGATATAGCAAAAAACTTCCGTGAATTTAGGCTGTCCCGCGGCGCTGTTCAGATAACTCTGCCTGAAATAAATATCTGGATTAATGGAGAGGGAGAACTAACTGTTACCAGGATAAACAGGGAGAGCCCCGGAAGGATGCTTGTTGCGGAAATCATGATTATGGCCAACTGGCTGATGGCACGGTTTCTGGCAAAACAGGATGCTCCTGCGATCTTCAGATCTCAACCAGAACCGCGCGGGCGTCTTTACAAAGGCAATGAAGGCAGCCTGTTTCAAAACTGGATGCAACGAAAGCTGCTAAGCCGTTATGTATTGGGCATGAAGCCGGAACATCACTCAGGACTGGGGCTGGAGGCTTATGTTACAGCCACATCACCTATCCGCAAATATTACGATTTTGCGACGCAGCGACAGGTTCGGGCCATCCTCGGGCTGGAAGAGCCTTATAGTATAGAGGAGATACAGCGCATAATTCAATTGCTTGAGCAGCCCATGAGCTGTGTGCTGAAAACTCAAAACAGCCGCCATAGATACTGGCTGCTGAAGTATCTTGAAACAAGAATCGGCAAAAAGGAGGAGGCTGTTGTGCTGTTTAAACGGAAAAACAGGTACCAGATACTTATAAAGGAATATATGATAGAATGTGAGCTGCCGGTATCAAGCGGAATAGATTTAAAGCCCGAGGATCTTATTCAGATCAGATTGCAGCATGTTAACGCAAGAAAGGATGTGCTTTCCGTGTATATGGGATAGGGTTCGCAAAAAAGCTTTTTTTGACAGGACTAACAGGATGTTCAGGATTGGGTGCAATACAAAAAAGTGACACCATTTAGATAATGCCGTTTCGCCATTGAACATACTGATTTAATGTCGAATGTCGAACAGGGAATGTCGAATTATGAAGGAGGGAAAATCTATTCAAATTCCACTTTTGGGCATTATTTGTTCCAAAACAATCTAATAGAAACATCCGCATTCAACATTCAAAAAAAATTGCCTAATTTAATATCTTATCACTTTTTTGTATTGCACCCGCCCCAAGTTTGTTCACTTGAAACAAAATCTTGTTTATCCTCACCTGTCCGCCTGGAGGGTAATCCTGTCTGAAATATTTATTATTTTTCGGGAGATGAGAGTAGCTGCCCCCAATTTATTACTTCAACAGATCAATAATGAGAAATAGTTATTTTCCTTGAAAACAGGG
>JAYENE010000293.1:0-12139 GCA_034721935.1 Thermodesulfobacteriota bacterium | reverse complement strand
TGCTCAATAAGGTTCTTCTTGGTTTCAGGAAGGTTCGCGTGGTTGATTTGCTTTTTTTATTGCCATATTTATCGTATCTGTGATAATTTTATTTTGGAGGTTAATTATGACATCTATTGCGTTTGATACATTTGAAAATGTTAAAAGATTAAAGGCCGTAGGCTTTACTGAAGAACAGGCCGCGGAACAAACAAAAATTATCGCTGAAATAATGAATGAACGCCTGGTTACACGGCAATACCTTGATGAACGCCTGGCCAACATTAAAGCCGATATCATCAAATGGGTGGCCGGTATGCTTGTGGCACAGGCAGCGATTGTGGCTACACTGGTTAAGCTGCTTTAACGTAAGTCTTTGCCGATAGGCATTTGCCACCATTACAAATGTAGAGAATCTCAGGATTTTCTATTTTCACCATCCGTTTCGATCAAGACGCAGACGCAAAGATTGTTTTTTGCGGTGAGCCATTGCGATTTTGGGCATCTTTCATTTAGCAGTTTACTCTTAACAGGAGGCGGAGCCTGGGAACGGAAAAGTTTATCAACAGACCAAATTTCAGCCCGATAGCCTTAAAGCAGAACTGTTTGCACATTATTACATGTTTTTTTATCGTTCATATTTTTATATTCTTAATCCGTGTAATCTGCGTAATCTGTGGATTCTCAATTCGTTAATCCATCTACAACTGTTTGAGGATTGAAAGATTGTCTTTCAAAGCGGTAACAACAAACTGATAATCTTTCATCTCATCCTTGTCTTCATCACGCGGTCTGAATATCTCAAGAAGAAATCGATCTTGTTCCCATTCCTGCACATCTTTGCCCTTCCATACGCCGTAAAGAGATCCTGTCTCAACACCTCCTACTATCAGATTCAGTTTTCCGTACAAGATACTGAGCAAATAGAGCAGATCAAAAAACTGGTCCCATGCAGTTGCAAAATTGGTTTGTATAACAGATTCATGTTCCAGAAGAATTGGAATAACATTTTCCTCGCCTGTCATCATACGAACCGCCTCATTATCCCTGGAAATGAAAATTACCTTGCGTCCAATGTCAACAAAACTGCTGTAAGCTTCCAGAATAATCTCGTCATTTAACCTTCCCGACTTCCTGGACTGGGCATCAATCTCTTCGCAGGACGTAGCCGCTCTCATGTTGTTATACTCCAGAAAGCCGACATACCGCATCCTGTCTTCGAGACAATTCTGGTTCAAAAAACAGCCGGCAAGTATGTTATGTTTTAGATGAGTTATAGTTTGTAAAAAATTACGATTTAATTTATCGCGCCGGTTTTTTAATTCATCCCTTACTGTTTCGCAAAGGATATAATCCAGGTTCGGGTGAGAAGGGATCTTTTTCAGGTAAACACTAAAAAAGCGATCCCGAAGCAGATTTGTATCAAGCGCTATATAATAAACATCTCCGCCCCTGATTACGCTCTGATTTCTCAGCGTGGAAAAAATATCCTCAAGTTGTTCTATTCCTGAAGGCTTCAATATGCCGGCTTGATAAAATGACTGTTGAATATCATTATAGGAAGGTATTTCATTTTTTGTATGTTCTTTTAATCTTTTGGCAAGTGGTATATAACACTCTAAATATTTCTGTTGGACAACGAAATTTAAAACCTGCGCTCCGCTTCCTTTCAAATGAAACTTAAACAGAATCAAACCGTTAAGCAAGGGAACCGAAAATTGAAGGTTCTTATCATACCCGGAATCTATCAGCGCATTAAAAAGAATCATCATTTCTTGTTTGCTTACATTGAATGTTGTTTCGCGCATCTTACCTGCTCCTTTCTGTCTTTTTTTCCGGATTCGGCCAAAAGATCATGGAAGGTTGTTGAAGGGCGTGGAATCAGGGGATACGGCCTGGAGCGCAGGCAATGTTCGGAATATTGAAAATAAACGAGAGATTTCACAATATTATGATAATTCCGGGTCATTTTCATCAGATATATAGGAACGAAACTCCATGTGGTGAGCGACACATCCACTATCAGCTTCATATTTTCGGCTGAAGCTTTCTTAAAAACTGCTTCTGCTTTTTCGCTGAAACCTCGCACATCTTCATCATCAAACGAGATGCCTGCAATGTTTATCTGTTTATTTTTACAATACTGGCCTGATATAATAGAAAAAGCCCTGACTGTTCTGTCTTTCTCAGCGTTCATCTCTATGGCGTGAAGGAGCGCTATTTGTTCGGGTACGTTTTTGAAGCGTTCGCAGTAAGCCCAGTATGGGTTTAGATTTTCATACATGTTCTGGCCCATAGAAGTAAGCCATATAAGTTTGGAAGATTTTTTAGGCATGAATTAATTCCTTATGCATTCCCACGCTGGAGCATGGGAACGAGAAAATTCCCACGCTGGAGCATGGGAACGAGAAAAGCTGGAGCATGGAAACGAAAAATCCATGAATCCCTGAATTCCCAAATTCCTGAATCCTCACTTAACCAACACTCCATAGCCGGTATTACGCTTAGCGCCGATGCCGAAATCAAGAAGAATTTTTTCAAACAACTCTTTTTTATGTTTAGGAGTCACTGGAATGCCGTCTATTACGTTCTCCTTAAGCTTGAACTGGAATTTAAAGGTTACGCCGGGGGCGATTTTTAAAAACCGCAAAGGAATTGGGTCGCTGAAAGGGTTTGGATGAGGAGTTATGTAATCTTCGGCAAATATTTTTTTATTATCAGGGATGCCGGATATGTAAGCATCATAGAAAATATCACCTTTGTCCTCAAAGATTTTAGTTTCAAGAGATGTTGTGAAATTATGAGTAGAATCAATCTGATCTACAAGTTTTTTGTCCGTACAGCCGATCAAATAAGATATCTTGCCTTTTCTGATTTCTTCATTTTCCTCATCTTTCTTATTTTTCTTTTTACCGGGGAAAACAGACCTCAAAACTCCCTTGACGGTTGAGCCGGACAATACAGGCATACCGGTTGTCCAGTCAAAGTAGAAGCCTGATTGAAAGTCCTCGTCATTTTTTTCAGCGATAGGATGCATATATCCTACCCCTGTCAGCAGACCGGGATATGTAGTTGTCAGGTCAAAACTTAATTTGCCATTTTCAGGTAGTTCAAAGTATCTTTTTATGTAAAAAAGGCTTTCCTTTACGCTCTGTTCAAGCGGCACGTTCAGCCCGATGAGAGCAGGCAGCATATAATCGGGAAGACTCCTGCCAAAGTCACGGTGATCTCCTTTACCTTTGACATAATAATAGTGACCTGCGTTGGTGATCATCTCTTGTGTTCCTTTTGTTTTTTGAGTATGCACCTTCTGGGATTTGCTCTGACCATGCTTTTTCTCTTTCTTTTCGGGCCTGGTTATTCCATATGCTTCACCCAAGGCCTCAAAGCCTTTGGGAATTCAAATGGGGACGTTCGTGCAGAAAGTGCCTGGCTCTTTTTTACACTTTGATAATCATAAGATATGCCGAGATTAGCAAGGTTAAATGCCCGCGCGGTGCGCCTGAAGGCGAAGCCGAGTTTCAAGCGGCAAACTCGACACTTGCAGGATTCAGGTTTAATCTGTCCAACCAAAACGAATTTGTTTTTCTGTGTGAAGACGCCGGACTAAAAATACCCGCGTGAGAAACACGAATAACTGAACCCATCCGTTTGGTATTCATGGACGTAGTCAACCATTAAACTTACCGGGTGCGGGCATTGCTTCCTTATGATCTTTTTGCGATCAGCAGGATTCTTCCAACAGCTCCGAGGATGTGTTTGTTTTGTGACCTACTTAACGTTCGTTCCGAGTGTTCTTAACGTGAGCGCAATAGGGGACATCTTAGATGACAACCAATTTCTGCACGATATCCCTTTATCACTTCTTTCTTCCTATAATCATGGAACGTCGAACGATCCCCAGGGTTCGGTTTTTTTGCATATGACTCACCATGTTAGGCAGGAATCGTTGTGTAGAGAGAGGGCAATCTACGATATGGGTGATTTCCCACCCGGAATCCTTCAGAAGGTCAATGTAATCTGAAAGAAAAATACTCTGTCCTGGATCTTCTTCTACGGCTGCGACTCCTTGAAAGTTTCTCCAGTCAGCATTGAGAAAGGCAATACGTGCATGAGCCTTTGTATATTCTCTAAATAGAGGAAAGAGTTCTTTGAAGAATTTCAAATATTCTTTGCGGGAAAGACTTGAGATACTGTCCTTTGTGTATTGGTTTTCCTGTTTTTTGAAATAAGGAGGATCAAAGAAGATCAGATCGGGCTTGTCTTTTCCCTTGCCTGCCCGCCGTCCTTTTGGAGGGACAGGCCACAGCAGTCCTTCCGGGTTCCACTGGTGAGGCTCGATCTCCGGTCGTGTTTCAGGGCGATCGACTAAATCAAAAGACCAGCATTTTCTGTTGAACGCAAGGCAGGTATCCGAAACAACGCCTCCACCGGCCATTGGATCGAAAACAAGGTCTCCCCCCTGTGTAAAATAATAGAGGGTATGAGCAACCAATTGGGCCGGGATCTGTCCGGGCCAGTTATCCCCGAAACGTTGATCAAGGTCATTGAAATACCAATGATCCCAGGTTCGCAAGCCCCAGCTCAAAGATTCAAACCGGTCCTGATCGCTTTTTCCTTCCAAGGCAATGGACCAGACCAGAGGCTCAGGACAACCGTTGTGTTCCGATACTTCAGGGACAGAAACCCCCTTCTCTAAGAGCTCCCGTATGGATTGGAAAAGACGTGGGTTGTGGGCATAGTTGAGAGCCGTCTTTCGGTTTACTTTCAATCGTGCGGCAATCCTGTCAACAGGAATACCCAATCGATTCATCATAAAGATTTTTTTCTCAAGGCTAATGGATGGGCTTACACGAGCCCGGCTGAGTTCTGTCTGCCTTTCCTTTTTAACTGCTTTATCCGCAATATCTTCAATCTCTCTGGCGCTCAGATCCCTGACGTTTATTTGACTGGAATCGCTGCTAACATACCCCATTTCCGAATTGGGAGGCCTTTGAGCATGAGCTGTAAGCCTTTGAAATTCCCCATCAGAAGCTTCCTTGAGTTTTGCCAATGCTCTGGTCTGAGATTTGTTTAGATTATGTTTAATAGAGATATCCTGAACGTCTTCGCAAAAGTCCATTAGCAAAGGAAGGTCATTTAAGTAAAAAGATAGCCATTTCACAGGCTTAGGTAGGTTTTTAAAAATTGCCTGCACACTTCCAATAAATTTATTGGAAGTCAACTTTGCTTCATTTGCTACTTTATGGCCGAGTTCCTCACTCCTTCTAACAGAATCAAGTTTGCCTAATAATGTCTTCACCCGATCTGCTGGTTTCTTACTCATTGAGGCGTATTGTGTATCTTCGATCAGTTCTGCGTCCACGATTTCCGCAATGGCTTCAATAGTTTCAATCGCGGAAAGGTCTTCGCGCTGCATGTTTTCAGCAGCGGATATGCGCCGGGCTTGAAGGTCGCCTGCAATAACGATTTGAGCATGAATGGTTTCAATCTCAGTAAAGTCCCGGACGGCTCGCAATCTTCGTTCTCCGGCAATAAGTTGGTAGCGTTTGTCAATAGGACGGACGATAATCGGCTCAATTAGCCCCTCTCGTTGAATGCTCGCCGCAAGTTCTTTCAGTTTATCCTCATCAAAGTGTCTGCGATGTTGATAAGGAGAGGGATTGATCTTTCGGACGTCAATGAAGCCTTGTATATAATCGAGTTCACTATGTAGTGTTTTTGACATGGTATAAAGAGAGAGAAAAGGGCTTGTAATTTCGTAATTTTCTTGCCAAATTAATCAGAAAGTTGTCAGATAGTCAAATCTTTATTTAAGGAGGTAATTATTATACGTTTAATTGAACCCGCCTGCCATAGCTCATATCAGACCGGTTAATTAACTGGGAATTTAATAAGCCACACCGTTGAGTCTTTTTTGGTTTGGGGGAAGGCATAGCGGGCAGGTGGGAAGTGTCTGAAGATGGGTACAAAGAGCAGATCATTATCCCGAAAAAGCAAAGGGATCTTGCTGCCGGAGAGGGAATTGGAACGGAAAATAAGAAAAAAGTAGCCGTACGAATACTGAATCTAAACACAGGTGAATCCTACACTGGCCGCCTGGCCATTACCGGAAATCGCCAGACCCGCCTGCCACAGCAAGTCCCGCCAGCCAAAGCCCGCCCCGCATTTGCATGATACATAGCAATGGCGGTCGGCAGCAAGGCATACAGGGCATGAGCGGGCAGGTTTACCTGCCCACAGAAATTCAAAAGATGCTGGAAAGCGCGGGACGAATAAGGATACAGTTGCTGTAATTGTCATGTTCATAGGCACAAACGCGCACCTAATTATAAAGTAACAAAAGCATCAAGGTCCGGCATTAATTAACATTTATAGCTCGTTAAAGCAGACGAATGTCGATGCCCATAGTCTTGCACCTCTAAAAAATGAGGGACGTTATGTTGCGAAACTGCATTATTTGCAGACTATCCACCTTAAGCCCCTATATTTGTCGACCAATTCCTTGCCTTTCTCGGCGCCGACACGCACTTAGGGCTCGACAAAAAATAACTTCACATTTCAGGCGCCGATGCATCCCGCCTGACTGCGTTGCGAAAATTCTGAATATGCTTGATATTCATGCTTTTTCGCGCCTTGTCAGCCGAGCGCCTCAACACCTGAAATTGCGACCTTATTTTTTGCCGAACCCTTACCGGATGCCACCCAGTTCCCCCTGTGGGTTTACTCAATCGTATCAACCAAATCCAACCTAAATCTGAGCGCAAACTCTGCTAATTTAATATTATAGAAATTTCCTTTTTTCACCCCCTCCCAAACCCTCCCCCTTCGAGGGGGAGGGCAGTGTGGGGGTGGTAATTTATTTTTGCATGAGTACTAAGCTGTTATGAAAAAGACTGTCTGCAATTTTTCGATCTGTGCGGGTACGATTTACCGTGTTTTGTCAATGAGTTGATGATTAGAAGGAAACATCGTAAGGGCGGCTTTATGCCGCCCGCCAAATCGATTCGGGCGGGCCCGCCCGCCTCGCCTGAGCGAAAGTCTTCAGGGATGCCGACTGCCTCATTTGGCCGAGAGCGATGGCGGGCGGGATAAACCCGCCCCTGCAAGAACCAGCAGATGAGGATTAGATCATTCGGAAGGGCTCAGGAATTATCTACCCGCACAGGTCGCAATTTTTTATTGAAAAAATGATTGATTTGGTGATACTTTATTATAATTACTCAGGTGCATAGGCTGAAGGCTGAAGACTGTTAGGAAAAAGCGCATTTTGAATCCATGTTTGACGCAAGAATCAGACCCGCCCGCCTCACCTGAGCGAAAGCTTGAACTGTGTTGACTGTTTCTTTTGGGCGAGAGCGATGGCGGGCAGGTATTTCCGCCAAAGTACGGCAATCGTACTCTTGTGCCCCCCTTCAGCCTGTCTGCCGTGCCGGCACAGGCAGGCCTTCAGCCTAAACAGCTTCAGCCTGACTACGTGAGTAGTCACAATTCTAACAGATAAAGCATTGCCTGGATTTTATATTTACTTGGAAACTATAAGAAAATATTATCGTGTTGATCGCAGAGAGATCTGTTTTTTAAAATTTATTTTTGAGGCTTATGACGGCATTGCAATATTAACGACAATCGATCCCGGTTCAGGTTTTGTGGCTTTTCATATTTCTCCTGGATGTGAAGAGGCTGTTGAGATGATTTTGCGGGATCTTAAAAAAGAGATTATGATCGAACCGGTCGCGAATTTCGAGAAATCAAGGGAGGTATCATGAAAAAAGGATTCTATTTTAGCCTCGTGGTGATAATATCTTTTTGTACGCTTGGAATGGGAGGCATGGGAGAAGGGGACGCTATAACCGTGCCCGAGCCTGAAGAAAACTACGCTGTAGCTCTTATAGACCAGTCTGACGTGTCAATTGAGCTTAAGAAATTTTCCTGTGACGGGCTGACTTGTTTTATTGGCAAACTGGGCAGGGTTGAAATATCTATTGACTTTGACAAGATAAACTCTGTTTTTTTTCTATTACAGGATAATGATGTTAAGGCAAAGGTAGATTTAAAAGACGGGAAGGTTATCGAGCTTGTCGTGGACAAGAAAAAACCATGCTATGGAGTATCTTCATTTGCAGATATCAGGATAGAGATGCAGGATATAAAAAGCATCACTATTCATGGGAAGATATTTAAAAAGGATTAAGGGATTAAAATCGATAGAATACCTTCAATTCCTAAATTCCTAAATTCGTAATCCCTAAATTATGAATTATGAATTATGAATTATGAATTTTAAGAGAATTATATTATAATCTTGGTGTCTTAGTGACTGAACTATTACAAAAAGGATTAATGAACACTAAATACTTATATATTAATACCATTGGATGTCAGATGAATGTTTATGACTCCGAACAGATCTCAAGGATATTAAAACCGCTGCAATATAATATAACCTCATCCCCTGAGAAAGCTGATCTGATTATTGCAAATACATGTGCTATAAGGGAAAAGGCAGAGCAGAAAGTATTCAGTTTTTTAGGCCGCCTTGCGCGGCTTAAAAGAAAGAAACCTGATCTTATTTTAGGGGTTGGCGGATGTGTGGCGCAACAGGAAGGGCTTAATATGCTGAAACGTGTGCCGTATCTTGACCTTGTTTTCGGAACACATGCCATTGGCCGTTTGCCTGATATGATCGAACGCATAGAGGCTAAAAAATGCCGTATTGTTGACGTTGAAATGCCGGAGGGAATAGATGAACCTGTTTTTAGCGTTGATACAGATGATAAGGACAGGGTTACAAGCTTTGTAACTATAATGCAGGGATGTGATAATTATTGCACATACTGTGTGGTTCCCTTTGTGAGAGGCAGGGAGACAAGCAGGCGCCCAGAGAAAATAGTTAGCGAGGTCCGCAGCCTTGCTGAATCCGGCATAAAAGAGGTTACCCTTCTTGGGCAGAACGTAAACAGTTTTGGTAAAAAGGAAATGTTGTGTTCATTTCCCGAACTGCTTTCTCTTATTAATGAAATTGACGGCCTTTTAAGAATCAGATTTACCACTTCACACCCAAAAGATCTTTCAGATGATTTAATTTATGCCTTTAAAAACCTTGATAAATTATGCAGCCATATACATTTGCCTGTACAGTCAGGGTCGGATAGAGTATTAAAAAGAATGAACCGGAAATATTTTAGGGACTATTATCTTGGAAAGGTGGATAAACTGCGAAATATTTGTCCGGAAATAGCTATTACTTCCGATTTTATTGTAGGTTTTCCTGGTGAGACAGAAAATGATTTTAACGAAACGCTGGACTTGATCAAAACAGTGCAATATGATGACATATTTGCGTTTAAGTATTCTGACCGTCCAAATGTACCCTCAGCGCTTTTTCGCCACAAGATATCTGAACAGGAGAAAAAAGACAGGTTGATTGAATTATTGAAATCGCAGGAATATTATACAAAGAAAAGAAATGAAGTTCTGGTTGGATCGATCCAGTCAATACTTGTGGAAGGGTTAAGCAAAAGGCAGCTTAAAACTGAGGCAAACAGCGAGAATATCTACCAGAATATCCAATGCACCGGAAGAACATCAACAAACAAAATTGTAAACTTTATTCCAAACAATGATACTTCTTTCCATGGTGGAAATTTTTCAGGCAGGCTAATTAATGTAAGGATTGAAAAAGCGCTGTCCCATTCTCTTCAGGGGATACCAGTTACCACCCCCACCCTGCCCTCCCCCTCGAAGGGGGAGGGTGTGGGAGGGAGATGAAAGGAGAAAAATGGTTATGCTGCACAGGGTAAGCATAGCGGGTTTGACTATGGATCCGACATCAAATACACCGATTATCATTTTAAAATCGGAGGAGGACGGCCAGGCCATTCCAATCTGGATCGGATTACTCGAAGCAACATCCATAGCTTCGAGCATGCAGAATATAAAGTTCGATCGTCCCATGACACATGATCTTTTCAAGAATTTTACCAGTATGCTTGATATTGATGTGTCAAAGGTTGAGGTATGTGATTTAAAAGATAATACCTTTTATGCCAGAATATATTTTATTTCCAAAGAAAAAAAATTCAGTATGGATGCCCGTCCAAGCGATGCAATAGCCATTGCCCTGCGGTTTAGCGCTCCTATTTATGTTGACGAAGAGGTTATTGCTAAATCAAAACAGGGAGATGTTAAGGCAGAAGCTGCGGACAAAAGCGAAGAAGGAAAAAAATGGGCGGAATATCTTGAAAAACTTTCTTCAGAAGATTTCGGCAAATATAAAGTATAAAAAAGCTTATCAGCTCAAAGCTCATAAGCTGATAAGCTCAAAGCTCATAAGCTGATAAGCTCAAAGCTGAAAGCTGAAAAGCAACGAACAGAAGGTTAGACAGCAACGAGTAACCAGCAACGAGTAACCAGCAACGAGTAAGAGGTAACCAGTTATGATTGATCTTCATACCCATTCAATTTTTAGCGATGGAGCTTTGATTCCATCTGAACTTGTCAGGCGCGCTGAATTTGCGGGGCTAAAAGCAATCGGGATTACCGACCATGGTGATTTGTCCAATCTCGACCTTGTAATTCCCAGGATAGTCGCAATAGCGGAAGAGCTAAATAGAGTCGTAAAGATAAGGGTCATTCCAGGCATAGAAATCACACATGTTCCCCCTTCCCTGATAGAGAATAATGCCAGAAAGGCGCGTTCTCTGGGTGCAAAGATCATCATCGTTCATGGCGAAACAATTGTCGAACCGGTTGCTCCAGGCACCAACAGGGCTGCTCTGGAAGCAAATATCGATATACTTGCGCATCCGGGTCTGATTAGCGAAAAAGAGGTTTTAACAGCAAAAGAAAAAGGGATTTTTTTGGAAATATCAGCACGTAAAGGGCATTCTCTAACCAATGGACATATTGCAAAGCTTGCCGGTAAAATTGGCGCAAAGCTTGTAATTAATAGTGATGCGCATGCTCCTAATGATTTAATCGATAAAAGTATGGCGCAACGCATTGTTTGCGGCGCTGGTTTGACTGAGAATGACTTTGAAATCATGCAACAAAATGCATCATTTTTTCTATGATTATCTATTGCCAATCCTTAAACGGAAAATTAAATAATGACTGCAAAAATTATCAGCGGGACTGAAATTGCCGGGAAAATTCGTGAAGATCTAAAAAAAGAAATATCTGAATTAAAGGAAAAACATGGCTTAACCCCTGGCCTAACTACTATTCTTGTGGGTGATGACCCGGCTTCAAAGATTTATGTTGGCCAAAAGAAAAAGGCATGCGAGAATTTGGGGATCTATTCGAAACAGGTTGATTTGCCGTCGGAAACCACTGAAAGCGCTCTCCTGTCCTTAGGAACGGGGACGAATTAACTTCCACAAGTAGGCGCATAGATTTGGGTCAAATTTGTTCGATCTCAGATCGCAAAAGTTGATGGAATAGCAGGCTATTTCAAGATTTTTGTGATTTGAGGTCGGGCAAAGGTGGCCTGAAGCTGTGATGCATAGTTGGGGAAGTTATTTCGTCCCCGTTCCTTAATAGGGGAGTTAAATAAGGATGCTAAGATTCACGGTATATTGGTACAGCTTCCGCTCCCGGAACATATCAATCAACAGCGTGTTATTTACGCAATCGATCCTGATAAGGATGTAGATGGTTTCCACCCTGTAAATGTTGGGAAAATGGTTATCGGAGAAAAAAGCCTTTTGCCATGCACACCTCATGGGATATTGGAGCTTTTGCTTAGGGTTCGCACAAAAATAAGTTGGCAATTTTAAGTGTTGAGGCGCCAGGCTGGCAAGGCGCGAAAGTGCAGGAATATCAAGCATATTCCGAGCTTTCGTAACGTAGCCAGGCTGGATGCATCGGCGCTTAAAATGTAAAGTTATTTTTGTGCGAGCCCTTAGTTCCGGCATACAGACAGAAGGGGCGGAGGTTGTGATTGTGGGAAGGAGTAATATCGTCGGCAAACCGATTCTCAATCTGATGCTCCAAAAACGGCCTGCGGGCAATGCAACTGTAACTATATGTCATCAGAAATTTACAAACTCATTATCTGGTCAACCTGAGGCAGCGGACAATTAAATTTAAGAACGGCTGAAACTCGCACATAAGTGAGCGTAAAGAAATAACTTAGAGCAATCCTTTTATAAAAAGC
>JAYENE010000292.1:0-2877 GCA_034721935.1 Thermodesulfobacteriota bacterium | reverse complement strand
AGTTCACTTAAAAAGGTCTCATAAATCTGCCCGAAAACTTGCAGATCTTTGCTGCTTGTAAAGTCAATCTCATTGAGTTTATTGATCACCTGACGCAGATGAATGCCGGATTTCATGTAGTTGTAGTTGTTGGCAAAAACTTCATGTACCAGTTTGGCCCGCTTGCCTTGCGTTGACAGGTCTATTTGGGAAAGCGCCGGAAAAAGCCTGCGGTCAACAAATTCCAGAAGCTTATCACCGGTGATGCCCTCATCATCCCCCGCCCATTCATCCCAGCGCAGTTCTTTGGGAACAGGTGAGGTGTAATCATCATAGAGCAGTTCCAGCTCCCGGTCTTTGTCACTGAATATTTTTAAAAACAGCATCCAGCCAAGCTGCAGGATACGCAGCTCATCACTGCCTGTGCCGGTGTCCTGGCGCATGATATTACGTGCCGACTTAACAATTCCTGATACATTTACCACAATATTTATAATCTCCCTTTGTTATGCCGCTTTATAAAGTTCCTGTTCCAGTTGAGTCAATGCCTGCATGTATTGTTTTTTGCCGCCGAACAGCTTGATAATTTCAGTGGGCGTACCGATTTCATCAAAGGGATTGACCTTGAGAATTTTAATGTCTTCAATATTTTCAATGCCCTGATCGGCATATTTGTCCAGCAGGGCTTCAAGTACCTGTCTTGCCTGTGCGCCATATTGGGTGAAAACATCCCGCTTTTTTACATTGTTTGCCCGTTCCGCCCGGGTAAGCGGCGGCTGGTCAAAGGCTGTATGACAGATCATATCAAAAAGATCCATCTCCCTGCCGATGGCTTCTTTGAGATTTTCCAGCACAATTCCTTGTTCTATAAGCTCATCAATCATGGCCTGTTTTTTTTCAGCACAGTTCCATCTGTTGATAAACTCATCCATAGACCGGTACTGTTCTCGTACTTTTTTGCGTGTATAATCCTTCAGGCTGCCGGTAATCAGCCTGCCGTCGCCGTCCATATACTGAATACGCTCATTGAGAACTGCAACATTCACCCCGTTGACATAGATTTTTTCCAGGGGTGTGGCTACAATTCCGCCGCCGTCAATCATGCCTGCATCGGGATAAGAGAACTCTTTTTCAGAATCAGAATCGAATTCAACTTCTTCACCATCTTGGTCCAGAATGGTTTTATCCCCGGCGATTTCCGCTTCCGGGGTATCAAACTCATCCTCTTCTTTCATCTCCTTAACCCGCACCGGATCACCGTCAAAATCCCGATCTGCAAACAGGTCGGTAACATTTCTGAAATCAAGAATGGTAAAAAAGGTTTTGCCGAAATCCTCCCTGATACGGGTACCGCGCCCGATGATCTGTTTAAATTCGGTCATGGAACCGATATTACTGTCAAGTACAATCAATTTGCACGTTTGCGCATCCACGCCGGTGGTCATCAGCTTTGAAGTCGTTGCAATTACCGGATGAGTTTCTTCAGGATTGATAAAATTATCCAGTTCGCGCTTGCCTTCATCGTTATCCCCGGTTATCTGCATGACGTACTTATGATTTTTAGCCACCAGATCCTTGTTGGCATTTGCCAGGGCCCCACGCATACGCTGCGCATGTTCAATATCCACACAAAAGACAATCGCCTTGTCAAAGCGGCTGGTTTTTGTCATAAATTCACTGAGTTTGTCCGCCACAGTCTGGGTGCGCTCATCAATAATCAGATTTTTATCATAATCTTTTGTGTTATATATCCGGTCATCAACCGGTTGTCCGTTTTTATCGGTTTTGCCGGCTTCCGGGCGCCATCCTTCCAGATCAACATTCAGCCCTACGCGGATAACTTTATATGGCGCAAGGAAACCGTCCTGAATACCCTGTTTAAGAGAATAGGTATATATGGGATCACCAAAGTATTCAGTGCTTGAAATGGTTTCCGTCTCTTTTGGGGTGGCTGTTAAACCAATATGCGTGGCTTTGTGGAAATACTCAAGTATCTTTCGCCAGGCACTGTCATCTGCGGCGCTGCCGCGGTGGCACTCGTCAATGATTACCAGATCAAAAAAATCCGGGCTGAACTGGCGAAAAGCATCCGCGTTTTCATCGTAATTTGTCAATCCCTGATAAAGGGCAAGGTAAATCTCGTATGACTTATCGATTCTCTTATGTTTAACAAAAGTCATTTTGTCTTTAAAATGCCTGAAATCTCCCCTTTTTGCTTGATCAATCAGCACATTGCGGTCAGCAAGAAAAAGAATGCGGTTTTTAGCACCTGCCTTCCACAGGCGGTGAATAATCTGAAAAGCTGCATAGGTTTTACCGGTGCCGGTTGCCATGGTAATGAGGATACGCTGCTGCCCTTTGGCAATGGCCTCCACTGTGCGGTTAATAGCAATCTGCTGATAATAGCGGGGGCTGCGGCCGCTGCCGTCAAAGAAATAATCCTGTTTACTGATTTTCTCTGCTTTCGGAGTTTCAATCCCTTTGTATTTTTTATATCGCTGCCACACTTCTTCAGGGGAAGGAAATCCGGTCAAAGGAATCTCCTGTTCAATATTTCCAGAGCTGCAGGTGCGGTCATGTTCATAAAATGCATCACCATTGCTGCTGTAAACCATGGGAATATCCAGAATTTCAGCATAATCAAGTCCCTGTTGAATTCCAGCTTTAACAGAGTGGGTGTTGTCTTTTGCTTCGATGATGGCAACGGGTATATTGGGTTTATAATAAAGGATATAGTCTGCTCGCTTGCGTTTTCCGCGAGCTGACATGTTTCCTTTCACGTAAATACGCCCATCTGTAAAGCTGACTTCTTCGCGAACCTGTCTTTTCATATCCCAGCCTGATTTTTCCAGGGCCGGGTTGATGTACTTGGTACAGATATCCCTTTCTGATAATTCT
>JAYENE010000291.1:4522-12167 GCA_034721935.1 Thermodesulfobacteriota bacterium | reverse complement strand
CACCAATCTCTTGCGCATCAAGGATTCGCGAAAATCCTCGACATATCCACGGGTATGCCTGTGGTTTTCGCAAACCCTTATGCATCAAGATCTCGGCACATATCTTCGCAATAAATCGCTCAACTTACGTTTAAAAATGGTTGCGCACCCCCTGTCGAATCCTTTTCAGAAAAATATAAGCCAAGAAATTGATCGGGATCAATCCGCGACACAGACCGCATCGCTTATCGCTGCTTCCTTCCGGATCTGACGAGGTTCGCAACCGTCTGTTGCGTGGCGTCCGATCGGGATGGCCTGCAATTTTTCCAAAATAAAAACCCTTTAGAGGGAATTCAGCCCCGCATAAAGCGGATTTCGGGAAAAGGGCACCGCTAGCTCCCCGCCTAGCGCAACCATATATTACTTATAATTCATAATACCATTTTTTCAAGAGAAAAAACAACCTTTCGTGTTTCTTGACTTTTTACGAAACTGTCGAGTATATATATCATAGTTGTATTTAAATCTAAATTGAGCGATTAGCAGTTAGCTATTAGCTGTTGAGTGCCATGACATCGTGGACAGCACGAAGTGCCATGACATCGTGGACAACGTAGAAATATATTCTTGAGTTACAATTACTTGTTATTTCCTACAATCATTTTAACTCAATGAAAAATAAGGATATTACTGACTGCGATAGAAAGAAACAATAGCAAATAGATTTATCTTCAAAAACACTTTGTCCACGATGTCATGGCACTCAACAATTAGCCGTTAGCCTTTGAATTTTAAAGTTTTTCTCTTATGAAAAATTATCACTCAACAGATGAAAGCAAGACTTATCATAACGTTTTAAAATCATTTAGCCAGGTAGGGTGCATTCTATGCACCATCAACGGCATACATATCATCTGAATGAATGAATGATAAAATACTTGATCCGCAAAATGGAATGTTTTTGGTGCGTAAAACGCACCCTACGATTTACAAACAATAATTGAGCATGGCTTATGCCAAACTTTCGATGAGCAAATATTAAAGGTGGCACCTATTTCTGTAAGCGTTCACAAGTTCAGGGTTACCTTAACCCAGAACCTTAAACCTCTGAACCTTGAACCTTTAAACCCGTGAACGCTTACAATTATCTCTTGCTGATTGCCGCAAAATCCTTAATAATAAATTTATGATACAAAAGTTTTTGATACCGATATTATTGGCCTGTTACCTTATGACCACGGGCTGTGCATTCTTTGTTGCCGGAGCCGGCACTGGCGTGGCAGTTTATACTTATAAGTGCGGCGAATTAAAAAAATCATATCAGGCATCTCTTGACAAAACAATCATTGCCTGCACCGCGGCTTTAAAAAGCCTTAAAATAACTATTACAGAAAAAACACCGGTCGGTATTACCGCAACAATTAAAGGCAAGCGCTCCGACAAAACACCGGTTAAAATCAAAATTACAATGATAACAGACGGGATTACCGAGGTTTCCGTCCGTTCCGGCATTGTAGGAGTATGGAGTAAAAAGAAATCCGAGTTGATTCATGCCAGCATCGCTTACAGACTATAATAAGGAGACCTTTGAAAAATGCTTCCCGCTAAAAGCGGGGTTCAAGTTCAAGCCTGCCTGTGCGTCGCGCCTGTCTGCGTGCGGACACACACAGGCAGGCGCAGACAGGGAAGGCGAAAATTTTAACCGGAGGAATACATTGAGTATTTCGAGGATTAAAATTTGAGCCTGACACCGAAATTGGGCAAAAGGGGTGTTTTGCAAAGGTCTCATAAGATATTTTCTGCTGTAAAACAGGCCATTACAGCTTACAGGATGTTTCAACCCGGTGATTCTGTACTGATATGTGTGTCAGGAGGGCCTGATTCTGTCGCTCTTCTCCATATATTACTTTCATTAGCTCCCGAGTTTTCATGCACCCTGGGTATTGTTCACCTTAATCACTGCCTCCGCAAAAAAGATTCAGATGATGACGCTGAATTTGTTGCATCCCTTGCCAAACAGCTTGATCTGCCCTGTTATATTAAGAAAAAGGATGTTCGCAAATATCAGAAGCAGCATAAACTCTCTCTCGAAGAAGCAGCGAGACGTGTTCGTTATGCCTTTTATGATCAGGTCGCGGAAAGAAACGGATTCAACAAAATTGCTCTTGGCCATCATTCTGATGATAACGCGGAACTTATATTGATGTATTTGCTTCGAGGAAGCGGTCCCCTTGGTATTGCAGGGATACCACCGGTGAGAAACTGCAAAAACAGCAACAGGCAGATTGTTCGACCCATGATAAATATGAGACGATCCGAAATCATTGATTTTTTAAAGACAAAAGAATTAAGGCACATTTCCGACAAATCTAACAATGATATGAGATACCTCAGAAATAGAGTTCGCCATCAATTGATCCCTTTGCTAAAAGGATCATACAATCCAAGGATAGTCGAAACACTTAACCGTCTTTCTTTAATTATAAGATGTGAAGAAAAATGGATTGAAAATAATATAAATTCAGTATTTGAAAAATCTACTATATCCATCCGGAATGATAAGATCATTCTTTCAGCGGCAAAAATCGGTGAAATAGATCCAGCAGCGCAAAGAAGGGTGATAAGAAAAGCAATTGCCGCAGTAAAAGGGGATTTAAGGCGTATCACATTTCCTCACATAGACTCAGCAGTTAGTCTTTTGAAAAGCGGAAAGCCCTTTGTTAGCATCGATCTCCCGGACCGTATCAGGATTGCGCGAAACAAAGACCTTTTTTGTTTTTCAAAAGAAAAAAAGAGGTTGCGGGATCTGAATATAAAGGCCGGCAATATTAAACCGGTTTCTTTTGAATACAGCATCATAAAACCGGGCAATAAGCCTGAATCTGTATATATAAAAGAGATAAGCCTGAATCTGGAATTTTCTAAAATCAATGCTGAAAACCTGCCTGATATTCATTGCGCTGGACATAATATTGCTTTTTTTGATATGGTTGATATTGTTTTTCCTTTAATTCTCAGGCCATTTAAGCCTGGCGACCGTTTTCAACCACTTGGTATGGCAGGCGCCCAAAAGGTAAAAAAATTTTTTATAAACAACAAAATCTCAAGGCTCGAACGGTTAAGATATCCGGTCCTGCTTAGCAAAGGAAAAATAATCTGGGTTGTTGGATTGAGAATTAATGATTCAGTTAAGATTAAACCTTCAACAAGAATTGCGCTAAAGGCTGAGCATATACTTGCCTAATTAATAATAATGATTAATATTTATGGTAATAGTTCAAGGTTCAAGGTTCACAGTTCAAAGGTTATAGTCTGCTGATATTCTTAACTTTATTGATACTGCCTGAGGCATGAATCAGATTAGCCTCTTTCACCCACGTGCAGCGCAGGCGCTTGTGCTGTGTGTTGGGTGAAACATAACATTTGTACTTATCAACGTATTGTCCTTTTGTTAACAGCCAGTTAGGGCGTTTCAACCCTGAACCTGGAACCCTGAACCTGGAACCGCTTTATGGAGGTATTATCTTTTGAACCCATTTTATAAAAATCTTGCTTTATGGATAGTTATCACTTTGATGATGGTAATGCTGTATAATCTTTTCAACCAGCAGCGCATACCTGAAACTAAGATCACTTACACAGATTTTCTTGCCATGGTGGAAAATGAAAGGGTGGCTGAGGTGGTGATACAGGGCCAGGAACTTTCTGTCACCGATATAAACCGCAATCAGTTTAAGGTATTTGCGCCCCAGGACGCTGATCTTATCAAGATTCTCAGGAAAAAGGGCGTATCTATTAACGCAAGACCGCCATCCGACACGCCCTGGTATATATCTATTCTTGTTTCCTGGCTTCCTATGATTGTTCTCATAGGGATATGGATATTTTTTATGCGTCAAATGCAGACTGGAGGGGGCAAAGCGCTTTCATTCGGCAAGAGTCGCGCGAGACTGCAATCTGACAAGTCAACAAAAGTAACATTTGACGATGTTGCGGGAATCCACGAGGCAAAGGAAGAGCTTGGTGAAATTATTGAGTTCCTGAAAGAGCCTAAAAGGTTTACACGTCTTGGAGGACGAATACCCAAAGGGGTCCTTCTTATGGGACCTCCAGGCACAGGAAAAACTCTCCTTGCCCGCGCGATTGCAGGTGAAGCAGGGGTTCCCTTCTTTAGCATCAGCGGTTCAGATTTTGTAGAAATGTTTGTCGGTGTAGGAGCGTCACGCGTAAGAGATCTTTTTGTTCAGGGCAAGAAGAACGCCCCCTGTATCATATTTATTGACGAACTCGATGCTGTAGGAAGGCATAGGGGGGCTGGTCTCGGAGGAGGACATGACGAAAGGGAACAGACATTAAACCAGCTTCTTGTAGAAATGGACGGATTTGAATCAAATGAAGGCGTTATCCTGATATCTGCCACAAACCGGCCTGATGTGCTCGATCCCGCTCTTTTGCGTCCCGGCCGTTTTGACCGCCAGGTGGTTGTTCCGTTGCCTGATATCAAGGGACGTGAAGAAATTCTTAAGGTTCACATAAAAAAAACACCCATTGCGCCTGATGTCGATCCCCTTATTATTGCAAAGGGAACGCCCGGTTTCTCCGGCGCAGATCTGGAAAACCTGGTTAATGAAGCAGCTCTCTATGGCGCCAAAAGAAACAAAGAAAGGGTTGATATGGCTGACCTGGAAGATGCAAAGGATAAGGTTTACATGGGGCTGGAGCGCAAGTCAAAAGTCGTAAAGGAAGAGGATAGAAAAGTCACAGCGTACCACGAAGGAGGGCATGCCCTTGTTGCCCGTCTGTTGCCCAATACTGATGCAATTAACAAGATAACCATTATACCAAGAGGTCTGGCAGCAGGTATCACATGGTTCTTGCCTGAAGAAAGGGATTTCAGATTTAAAGATCAGCTTGAAAGTGAACTCTCGGTTGCCTTTGGAGGACGGGTAGCCGAAGAAATTATTTTTAACCGGATCAGCACCGGCGCTGCCAATGATATCAAACAGGCAACTGAACTTGCCCAAAAGATGGTGCGTTCCTGGGGCATGAGCGAAGAACTTGGTCCCCTTTCTTACGCAAAGGGGGGCGAACAAATCTTTCTTGGCCGTGAAATAGCTCAGCACCGGGATTACTCTGAAGAAACAGCGAAAAAGATAGACCAGGAAGTAAACGCTTTGATTAATAAAGCGTACAACCAGGCCCGTAATGTATTAAAGGAACATATAGACATTCTTCATAAACTTGCAGAGCTTCTACTTGAAAATGAAACAGTCAAGGGAACTGAGCTTGATGAACTCATACATTCCATGAAGCCGGAATTTAAGCTGCCGCCTGATAAGCCCGAAGTTAAAGAAAATGAAAACATATAATATTTCGTGCGGCAGGCACACTCTATCATTTGGCGCGCGTACCTGCATTATGGGCATTTTGAATGTTACCCCTGATTCATTTTCAGATGGAGGCAGCTTTTTTACAACTGATGCTGCTGTTGCTCATGCAGAAAAACTTGTTGAAGACGGAGCAGATATTATTGATGTCGGAGGGGAATCCACCCGGCCCTTTTCTGACCCGGTTTCTGCTGATGAGGAAGCCCTGCGCGTCGTGCCTGTTATTGAAAAACTCTCAAAACATATTCCAGCGCCAATTTCCATCGATACAACAAAGGCGGCAGTTGCCAGGCAGGCCGTTGAAGCCGGCGCTTCCATAATAAATGATATCGGAGCGTTGCGCATTGACAACAACATGGCGGCAGTTGCCGTCAAATACGGGGTCCCGGTTGTTTTGATGCATATGAAAGGAAACCCCAAAACAATGCAGGTTGCGCCTGTTTATGATGATCTTATCAATGAGGTCAAAAAATCTTTGAAAAATGCAATCAACATGGCTGAAAAAAACGGAATTACAAGATCAAAAATCATTATCGATCCTGGAATCGGTTTTGGCAAGACAGTTGAACATAATCTCCTTTTAATCAATCATCTACATGAACTTACAAGTCTAAATGCGCCTATTCTTATAGGACCTTCAAGAAAATCATTTATTAGAAAGATTCTTTTTCACAAACCAGCCACGGATATGAAGGCTGATATGCCCGCAATAGAAACCGGCACCCAGGCAGCGGTTGCCGCCGCAGTTTTACATGGAGCCCATATTGTGCGTGTCCATGATGTTGCCGGAACATATAAAACAATAAAGATTATAGATGCTATTAAAAATGCAGAAACAGGTTCAAAGTTCAGGGTTCAAAGTTCAAGGACTGAAAAAAAATGAACATCGAACACCCGTCGTACTCGCGCCCGTCGCGACAGGTCGAATGTTGAATGTTGAATGTTGCTTTGCTCTGCAATTTGGAAAACCAATAACTAGTGTCTGAACGAAAACTAACCAAAAGCTGTTATTTCGATTCTGTCAGAGCCCTTTGGCGGACTACCTGGTTCCCATGCTCCAGCGTGGGAACCCATATGGTATGCGTTCCCACGCTGGAGCATGGGAACGAGAAAATTACAATGACCAAAACCCGCCTGCCATGCGTTGTAATTACATTAACAGTAAAAGCACGTTGGTAGGCGCCTGCTTATGATACTTCGATGAATCCATACAAAGGCATTGCGGGCAGGTTCAAAATTCCACTCGCCGTGCTTGCGCACTGTCGCAGCAGGAACCCGTAAATGAGGGAGCCTTTGGCTACCTTTAGCCAATAGCCGATAGCCAATAGCTAAATGTAAAGCGAAGCTTTTTTGGTTATTGAACATTGAAATTTGCCTGCCTGTGCGTGTCCGCACGCAGACAGGAGATTTATTTGTAATTTGATGCTTGAAATTTGGGATTTTATAAGTTCAACCTTTGAACCTCTGAACCTTGAACCTCTGAACCTTGAACCTCTGAACCTTGAACGGTTACCTATGCTCTTAGTTATAGATATTGGAAATACAAACATTGTAATGGGCATTTATGATGGCTCTCATCTTCTAAAAGACTGGCGGATTCGCTCAGAAAGAAATACCACGGAAGATGAGTTCAACCTTCTTGTGTCCAATCTTTTTGCGGCAAGCAATATTAACGCTAATGAGATAGATAAAACAATAATCTCCTGCGTGGTTCCACAAATGGTGACTATTCTGGATTCATTCTGTCATAAATACTTAGGACATGCTCCATACTGGGTAGATGCAAAATCAGCCGCCGGGATGCCGATCCTTTACATCAATCCAACAGAGGTTGGAGCGGATAGGATTGTAAATGCTGTCGCAGCTTTTCACAAATATAAAGGTAGCCTTGTTGTAGTGGATTTCGGCACAGCCACAACCTTTGATGCCATCTCGGAAAAGGGTGAATATCTTGGCGGCGCAATCAGCCCTGGAATTATGATTTCTTCTGAGGCTCTGTTTAAAAAAGCATCCAAACTGCCCAGAGTGGAAATTTTTAAGCCTCCTGAAAGGGTAATCGGTAAAGATACAGCAAGCAGCATAAAATCCGGCATTATTTATGGATATGCCGGCCTTGTGGACGGAATTGTCATGCGGATGAAAACAGAGATGGGAACCAACCCCAAAATAATTGCCACAGGAGGGTCGGCCAAAAGCATGGCCGAAATTTGCGAAAGCATCGACATGGTAGATACTTCCCTGACTCTGGAAGGATTGCGCATCATCTATGAAAAGATGAG
>JAYENE010000291.1:0-4422 GCA_034721935.1 Thermodesulfobacteriota bacterium | reverse complement strand
GCATCCTTGAAAACGCGGTAAAAAGCCGCGTTGTCGGACAAACCCCTTTTGATAATTTGTCCTATTTCATCTAAGTTTTTTGTATTAACAACGATGTTGACGCTCTTGTTAAAGGCTGCCATGTTATCCATGGTGCGGAATCGGTTGGTAACAAGAATCACAAAAATTTTCCGTCGGATAGCCATAGAAAGCCGTTCCAGATACTTCATAACATTATTCACGTCCAGGTTTTCTGAGCTAAATACTTCGCTTAACACTACCAGATCAAAGATATGAAAGCGCATCTGCTTGAGGGCATCTCTATCAGACTCCGGCTGGGTAACATTATATCCCATGTTTTTCAGGGCAGACCTGACTTTGCCTCTAACAACCGAATCCGGCTCACATAGAAGCGCTGTCTCTGCTCCCTCTTCCAGAAAATCAAAAGGTCTTTCTGCGGCATCATAAGCGCCGGAGTCTATTTCGTCGATAATGGTACTTTTTGTGACGGGCTCTGCTGTGGCTGATGGGCGTGTGTCAATGGAAATTTTGCTTTTGCACTTTGGACATGAAAGTGTGAAAATTTGACCTTTAGAAACCTTTTCGTCCGGAATTTTAAACCTGCTTTTGCATTGCTTACAAACGATATCCATTATTAGTGCCTCATCTTTCCGTAATCACGGTCAACCTGCAGCTCATCGATATCTGTGGTGGCCTCCCCGCGGCTGCTCTTAACAAAATCGATTCCACGGCCGACAATTCCTTTGCGGGAAGCATAGGCCATAGCTGTTTCTTCAGTGATCAGGCCTTTTTCATACAAATTTACTATATAATAGTCAAAGGTTGTCATGCCAAAGGCCTTTCCAGCGCCAATTATTTCATAAAACGTTTTACCCTCTGATTCACCCTGCAAAATCGTATCCTTTATACGCAGATTAGTCCCCATGATTTCAAAGGCGGCAACACGTCCCCCGCCAACCTTTGGAAGAAGCCTCTGGCATACAACCCAGCGGATAGTATCGGCAAGCCGGATACGAATCTGGTTTTCCTCATCTATGCTGAACATACCAAGAATACGGTTGATTGTTTGCCCTGCATCCACGGTATGAAGAGTGCTGAAGACCAGGTGGCCTGTTTCCGCGGCGCTAAGGCCAATTTCAACCGTTTCCCTGTCACGCATCTCGCCGACCAAAATTACCTTGGGAGCCTGGCGGAGGGCAGCCCTGAGGCCGCTGGCAAAGGTGCCAAAATCGTTTCCCATCTCCCGCTGGTTGAAGGTGGACATTTTTTGCGGATGCTGATATTCTACAGGGTCTTCAAGGGTCACAACATGGACCGATTTAGTTTCATTAATCTCGTTGAGAATCGCTGCAAGTGAGGTTGTTTTCCCAGACCCTGTCGCGCCTGTAACCAGGATAATCCCGTTTTTTTCCAGGGCCATTTTTTCAAATGCCCTGGGAAGATTTAGCTCCTGGCATGTGGGAATTTTGGATTCCAGTTTTCGCAAAACAATCGAATAGTTGCTCATCTGAGAAAAGATATTTACTCTGAAACGTACCCTGCCGTAAAGTTTGTATGACAAATCGCATGAACCCTCTGTTAGAAGTGTCTCAGTAAGGCAATGGTCCTGATTAATCAGATTAAGGGCGAAGATTTCGGTTTGAAACGGTGTGAGTTTGTGAAAAGGAGGGTCTATTTTAACAGGGATAAGCTCGCCGGAACTCTCTACCTGAAACGGTTTGCCGACAGTTATATTAATATCCGAAATATTGTCGCCGGCACCAAGCATCCTCGTCAATAGATAATCAACTTCCTGCTTTTTCATGATATAATCTCCATTTCAGACCTTGTAACAACTATTTCATTATTGACCGACATGCAGTTATATTTCGGGTTTTAATCAAAAATTGTACATCAGCTTTTGAACCTCTGAACCGTGAACCTTTGAACCCAATCCCTATGCTTCTGTAAAGTCTGTGGGCGGAGTCTTTAAAAAGGGTCTGAATCTGGTTTTATCATTTGATTTCATATAAGCTTCGTCAGCGCTTATCCGCCCATTTTTATACAGTTCCATAATAGCATCATCCAAAAGCTGCATTCCGTATTTCTTGCCGGTCTGAACCATTGAAGGTATTTGATAGGTTTTTCCTTCTCTAATCAGATTCCGAACAGCAGGGTTTGCTATCAGTATTTCCATCGCAGCGCAGCGCCCTTTTTTATCAATTCTTTTAAACAGTACCTGCGCTACTACTGCTCTGAGCCCATCAGAAAGTGTGGAACGGATTTGTGACTGTTCACTTGCTGGAAAAACTTCGATAACACGGTCAATCGTTTTAGGCGCGCTGGATGTATGAAGGGTGCCAAAAACAAGGTGCCCGGTAGATGCGGCTTCTATGGCAAGCGATATGGTTTCCAAATCCCTCAGTTCACCGACCAGAATAATATCGGGATCTTCGCGCAAAGCGCCGCGCAAGGCTGCGCTGAATGTCTTTGTATGAAGACCGACTTCACGGTGGTTGACTA
Organism: Thermodesulfobacteriota bacterium; assembly: GCA_034721935.1. GTDB lineage: Bacteria > Desulfobacterota > Desulfobacteria > Desulfobacterales > ETH-SRB1 > Desulfaltia. The sequence goes on along the minus strand of JAYENE010000291.1, from coordinate 1,920 downwards.
TGCAACCCTGACTTTTGTGAACAAATTCAATAGGATCTTCGACAGTGATTATATGATCCTTACGGGTTCGATTTGCTTCATCAATTATTGCCGCAAGTGTGGTCGACTTTCCGCTTCCTGTTGGCCCGGTCACAAGAACCAGACCTCTTGGAAGGGAAGCCATTTTTGTTATAACAGGAGGAAGACCAAGCTGTTCGGAGGTCAATATATCTGATGGAATCTCTCTAAAAACCGCGGCAGCGCCATATTTCTGCATAAAGAAATTTGCCCTGTACCTTGCAAGACCGGGTATCTCATATCCAAAATCAACATCCCCTGTTTCCTCGAAGACCTTTACCTTTTCTTCAGGCGCAATTTCATAAAGCATAGCCTTAAGCTCATCATTATCAAGCACCTTATATTTGACCCTCTCCATATCGCCTCTTATTCTGAGAACAGGCGGTTGTCCTGATACAAGATGAAGATCTGAAGCGCCCTGGTCGTGCATCAATTTAAAAAAAGCATCTATTTTTGCCATTTGTCGCTCCTATGTTGACTGTTTTAGCAATTTCAATTTGGCATCTTCCTCATCCATGTCCTTCATCCCCTCATTCCCGATTTCAAGGAGTTTCGTGTGCGCTTCAATTATCGAATGGATCTGAACTTCGATCTGTATCCGCTGCCGTTTCAATTCCGCGATATCATCATGCAACTGGGCGAGCCTTTTATGAGCTCTGTTTAAAATTTTTTCCGCCTTTACTTCGGCGCCGGCAACAATTAATTCAGCCGATTTTCGAGCATTTTCCTTCATCTTATCCAGTACTTTCTGGGAGTTGAGCATGGCACGCTTGAATGTTTCTTCACGCTCTTTGTATCCCTGGCTTTCGAGCTTGATTCTGCGAATCTCGTTTTGTGCATTCTCATTTTCTTGCTGTAACAATTCAAAAGTATCAGTCATCTGTTCAAGGAACCTGTCAACCTCCCTAACGTCAAATCCTCTGAATCTTACTTTAAACTGCTGCTGTTGAATTTCAATTGGTGTGATTTTCATAATATATCATCTGCTTTTTAATTAATTATAACAAGCTGTTAGACAATCTGAAGAGGCTGCTGACAATGAAGGTGCGGAGAAAAATAATTCCTAAAAAGGCAACAAGTGGAGAAAGGTCAATGCCGCCAAAGCTAACAGGAAGAAATTGGCGTATGCGATACAGAACCGGTTCCGTGACATTATGAATAAAGCGGACAATAGGATTATAAGGATCCGGATTCACCCAGGACAAAACAGCTCGCGCTACAACAATCCACATAAAGCAAAGCAAAACAATATCAATGACCTTTGCCGCAGCCATTAAAAGATAACCGACTATATACATAAAAAAACCCCATGTATTTTAATTTTTTTGTTTCTGCTGTTGGTCAATATTATAACTATCGGCCTTTTTTAATATAAAAATTAAATATTTCTAAGTAATAAGTCAAGATGTTTCAAGCAAAATCATTGACATTCCCTATATCCAACCGCTATTTATATGTTTAAATAGGTTCAAGGTTCAGGGTTCAGAGGTTCAGAGGTTCAGAGGTTCAGAGGTTCAGAGGTTCAGAGGTTCAGAGGTTCAAATGGTATCAATGGTAATGAAAAAACGCTAAGCACTTATGATGAATTCGTAAAAAGTCGGATTCAACCAGTATGTCATTTCGACCGCAGGGAGAAATCTTATTTAACCAATACGTTACAAGCCAAAGATTTCTTTGTCCGCCAAAGTGCTCTGGCGGGGCTCGAAATGACAAGTTTTGGAAACTTTTTCCGACGTCATCAATTAACCCTGAACCTGAACCCTGAACCCTTGAACCTTGAACCCTGAACCTTGAACCCTGAACCCTGAACCCTGAACCCTGAACCTTATATTTATATATGGAGGCAGCATGTCTGAGCTTAAC
>JAYENE010000290.1:0-2886 GCA_034721935.1 Thermodesulfobacteriota bacterium | reverse complement strand
GTTAATGTGATTAAAGATTTTTTCATTTTTTTCCACCTCCTTTCTATATTGCTTGAGTTTTCGAATTTTAATCATTAACAAAATTATATAATAGAATCTGTATATTACTCGTTTGGTCTGTTGTCGCGTCATTCCCGTAAAGGCGGGAATCCAGAGAGTTGAGGTTCTAAAGGACATACCCCTATTCATTGAAAGGGTACCAAGCGTTGAGGCTAACCCTCTGAAATAATATTAGTTATTATCTTCTACATTGAATCAGCAAACTGGATTCCCGCTTTCGCGGGAATGACGGTGAGGCTGATCAACTTGTAGATTTTATGTCAAGAACTATTTTTCGAAAACTCAAGTATATTGGTTATTGGTTATTAAAACCTAAGATGAGCGGTCAGCTCTTAGCAATTAGCGGTCAGCTCTTATTATTTCAGGTGCTTGCCAGCAATTCGATTTTCACTCACGTGCAGCGCAGGCGCTTGCGCCGCGTGTTAGGTGAAATGTTGACCTTTAGCAATATATTAAAGTTATTGTGCTAACTGCTAAAAGCTCAATTAAGGTTTTGTGAACTTTGTTTCATAATTTGTAAACTTTCATGGTTCAGAGGTTCATGGTTCAATGATAAATGTTGCCAATTTCAAGTTTCAAGCCATGAACGGTTACTTTTATTCGTGCTTGAATACTATATTAATATAAACAGCCGGTCAACCATTATAAGAGATGTATTTGTGATGTGATATTTAAGGTATTACCTTTTTTTGAATAAGTAATGCTTTAGTTGTACAGCAGTAGGGATTGATGATTGTCGACACGCGGCGCAAGCGCCTGCGCTGCGCGTTGAAAAGATCGGGTTCAAAGGTTAACGGTTAGTTGATCAAACTTTTAAGCCGCTTTCTTCACCAATACTTTTTCAAGTATTAGATTTTCAGTCGAAATATTGAAAATATCAGCCAAAGAATACCTGTCCGCAGCATCAAGCACCTCCAACCCGATCAGCTTCCCGGATTTGTCCAGGTCAATATTTAATCCTTCCTCTATTTCCACTGTTCGATCCACATATTTTTCCTGCAGCCGAATATACAGGGCATCGATCTCATTATCATATTCTATTTTCATGGATTATTCTCCTTTTACCATTGCCGTTAGAGGGAATTTGAGAGAATTAACCGCACAGATCAAAAATTATTACAATGTGTCAGATAAATCAAGCAAAAAGGGGAGAGCGGAAAGAAAAAAGGATAGAGCAAAGAGAAAAGAGTATAGAGGGGAGAGCGAAGGACAGAGGTCGGAGAGCTATGAGATGAGCTTAGAGCTTAGAGCTGAGAGGGATTGGTCGAGTCGGAATTGGTCGAGTAGGAGTGGCTTCACGCGGCGCAAGCACCCCTGCCGCGACCAGCGCGAGCACGGCGGGTGCGCTGCGCGTTGAAAAGATAGAGCGACCTGTCTGCCGCCTGACTGTGCGTGCCCGCACGCAGACAGGTGCAGTCACAGGCAGCTATCATACTTGGCATAGGTTCCCTTTCGGCATCTTCAAAATAGCACAGGCTTCGAAGAATATGATTCGTATTAAATTGCACTCCAACGTATTTTATTGAAAGTTCCGGAATAAGAGCATCTATTGGGTTGAATTTCCGGGCGATAAAAAACAGGTCGATGAAATCCTTTATAGAGCCTCGTTGGGAAATCGCCACCATTTTTATCAAGGCGATATCATGTATAGAAGCCACGCTGAGGCCATTCCATTCTATTAAGGAATCCACTAACCTGTAAGGATATTTAAAAAAACTTATGCGTACACTATCAAGATTGCCGACAATAGTTCCCTTTCCCATCTGGTCAAGCCGAAGATTACCAACCGTCCTTAGATGATCGACTATCGTCATAGCCTCGACTTCTGATTCAGTAAAAAAATCAAGGTCTATAGAAGTTCGGTGGCCCAGATGCAAGGCAAGAGCAGTTCCCCCTGCAAGATAATAAGGATTTAGCCATGAGCGGTTTTTGATCTTTTCGATTAGCCTGTAGGTATCGGGTGAGATGGTTTCTGAAAACAAGATGTCTCTCTTTTCGAAATACTTAGTAATATTGTCCATAGGTTTACCGTCCGTGGAGAAAGCCTGCGACTTGATTTTACAACACTTCTAATGGCTTCATCGCCAACGATTTCTCTCAAAAACCGGATGTCCTTCCACTGCCCATATTCCAATACACGCTCAATTGTATGCTCCGGCCAATCAAGAAGTTCACGACCTGTAAATCGAGTATCCCAGAAATAAGCGCTGAAATGGTCTGGCAGCAAAAGACTTTGAGATTTCACTATTAATTTGGCCTTACTCATAGTTTCCTTGTATTATAACAGCAATTCTAATTTTGAAAAATAACATCCCCCTGCCCCCCTTCAAAGGGGGAATTTAAGAGATTACCCCACTCAAGGGGGGGATAAATCGGGAAACTTTCTTTATATTCCCCCTTTGAAGGGGGTTAGGGCTGTCCTTTACCCATAAGTTATCTCTCCATTAGTAATTAGTGACTGAACGAAAACCCCGAAATATGGTTTTTCAATTTTGTTTAGAGATTTCCAACTTTCTGAGATTGCTTTCTTTTTTTAACTTAAAACTCAAAACCAAAAACTCAAAACCGTGCCTGAACAGAGTTTTCGTTCAGGCACTAATTAACAGTTATCAATTGATTATTAAGGCTATCAACATAAAGCGGGACGCTTTTCGCCATTTTGTCCCCTATAGCAATTTAACAATCCATCGTAGGGGCGGGTTTCAAACCCGCCCCTACGATGGATTTGGTTTTACCGATGGGTTTCAAACCCGCCCCTACGATGGATTTGGTTTTACCGATGGGTTTCAAACCCGCCCCTACGATGGGTTTCAAATCCATCGTAGG
>JAYENE010000289.1:0-12193 GCA_034721935.1 Thermodesulfobacteriota bacterium | reverse complement strand
TCGATGTTCGATGTTGGACGTTCATCTTTTTTCGTTATTTTTTGATTTTTGTTGCTATACCACATTAAGCACAATATGTTGTGGTTGGTAATTAAATAATACACACCTTTTTTAAGCGAATGGTAAGTACAATTGCACGTATTGGAGACACAACATACCCAGACAATGTCTTGTGTCTTGGGAGCGGCACGTGGTCAAAGACAATTGACGGGACACCGCCAGGTTCCGGAAACTTTAGTCTGCCTATTTTTCTTCAGGATGGTAAGGCTCTAGGGCAGGTCATATTAACGGACTATTACATCACAGACGACTTGGTTATCAGCATCGTTTCCGATGATTCGGTTCAGTTTGTGGCAGATCCGGTCATCTATGGTGACAATCCGCCGGATTGTAACATTACGGTGTCCAACGGGACCATTTCCGGATACATTGTGGAACCACAAAGCGCCACTACGCATGATAATGGAACAACCGAACCGGTTACACCCCCTGTAATCACAATTACTCTCACTGGAAGCTGTTCAGGTTGATAAGGTGCATATCTCAAAGAAATATCCTGCACATCGAGCGAAATTTTCGTATACAATGACGCTTATGTCTCTCTTCCTTTGGATAATTACAGCCGGTGCGAGTTGGGGCAATGAATCGCAATTCGTAAAAGCAACAATCCAGGAAATGACCATTGACCAGAAAATCGCGCAGTTGATCATGGTCGGGTTTAATGGCACGACCCTTTCCGCACCGATGCAAAAACTCCTGAAGGACATCCCTGTAGGAGGCATCATTCTTTTTCGTTATAACCTCTACAAAGGGAAGAAATTCATAAAAGAATTGACCGAAAAAATTCAGGTTTTACTGAAGAAGCAACCGCCGTGCATACCCGCTTTCATTGCAGTGGATATGGAGGGTGGTATCATCAAGCGGTTTACAAAAGATGTTATTGCTTTTCCTTCTGCCCGCAATTTTGGTGATAAGAATGATCCGGCATTGGTTGAATCTGAATGCATCAAGGTTGCCCGGATACTTGCCGTTTTAGGGATTAACATGAACTTGGCGCCGGTGTTAGAACCCTGTGGACCGGTCATGAAAACCCGTGTCTTTGGCTGCGATATCCAAAAGGTGGCCGAAATGGGAGTTCATTTCATCCGTGGATTTCAATCTCAAGGCGTCATTGCCACGGGAAAGCACTTTCCCGGCAACGGAGGTGTCGATCAACACAAGGCATTGGGAAGGATTGACCTCGGAATTTCAGAGTTCAAAATAAATCGATTACCTGCTTATAATGCAGCGATCAAAGCAGGAATCGGAGCCATCATGACTTCTCATGTATATTTTTCAACGATAGACGACTCGGCCCCGGCGACCCTTTCCAAAATAGTCGTCACCGAATTTCTGAAAAAGCAATTAAAATTTGGCGGAGTTGTAATTTCCGATGATCTTCTGTGCGCTAGTAAAAAGGGAGTTGTGCTGGCGCAAGTTGGAACCGTCCCGGAAAATGCAGTACGTGCGGTTCAATCCGGCGTTGACGTGATCATGCTGAGCGACGCTAATTATGCCAGGTCTGTTTATTGCCAGATAAAAAACGCCCTGGTTTCTGGGATTATTTCTGAAAGCCGTCTTGATGATAGTGTAATGAGAATTCTTTCTCTGAAAAGAAGATTTAATATATTTTGATATCGTCCGGCTTCCTTGGGTTTGGCGTACAAATCCCGACGTGGTCGATATATTGGGAGGAAGAGATCCTAATGTGACGAACTCGCAAGGGGATATCAATGCAGACTGTTCCATTAACCTGGAAGACTCTATGAAGGCTGTGCAAATCATGGCTGGTATGCAATCTTCCTCAACAATTTCTGAGCAAGCTGATGTGAATGGCGACGGCAAGACCAGCCTATCAGAAGTCATTTATATTCTTCAGAAGATATCGGGTCTGAGATAATAAAACATCAAGGGGGAATTCCGGGGACATGATACATGATTATTTTCAAGGCTCATGTAATATCCAACAAAGATCCGGTATTACGCAGGGTGTGTGTCATTTTTCGAATGTGTTTTTAATCCGCAGATTACACAGATTACACAGATTTTTCTACCTGGGCCTGTCTGCATGTACGCAGACAAGCGTGAGTTATTGGGTTGAATTCCCCGAAGCTTGCTTCGTTTAGATTGTGAAAATCAGATACGCGATACCCCGTAGCTTGCTGCGGGGTAGTTCATTTAATGGCGGGTGCCTGGAATAATATGGATCGTGTTCTATGCTATACTTAAGCATTTAGAGGAAATGCCATCACTGGCAATTTCGCTAAATGCCGATTTATCAATTCATTTACAAAAAATGCCAGAATTGGTAAATACTGATTTAAGAAAATAAGGGATGTTATGTTGGATTATTGGTTTACAATCTTAAAGGTAGTATATGCCACGCAAGGCCCGGATAGACGCTCCTGGCGCACTGCATCATATTATTGTGAGGGGAATTGAACGACGAAAGATTTGTATCCTATTTAAATTTCGGGGTAATGGGCAGTCTGTTAAAATATAACTATGCGTAATTAGGCATCCTTCATTTTTACGTTACACTTGATTGAAAAGTGGCAGCGGCATCCTGCCGCTGATTTAAGAGGCTGGAAGCCTCTTCTACAATTTACAACTACTTTTACCCCAAAACGAAGGATGTCCCTAATTAAACCCTTTTTATAAATTGAAAATGAGTTTTACCTCGAAATTTAAATAGGATACAAAGATTTTTTATCGTAAAAACCTAAAAATAAAGCTGGCAATTATTCGCCAAGCCTCTTGCCGTCAAGAAGGTATTTAGTCACATATTCATCAACAGACTTCTCAATAGGAGTGATCTCTTTTTCATACCCATTTTTTCTTATTTTCGAAATATCAGCGCAAGTATAATACTGATATTTTTCACGGATTGCTTCAGGCATATCGATATAATCAATCTGTATCGGTTTTCCAAGGGCATTAAAAATTGCTGAAGCAAGTTTATTCCAGGTATTTGCCACGCCACTGCCGATGTTGAAAATACCGGCGCTGTTTTTGTTTGTTAGAAAATGGAGCGTCATGTCAACAGCATCTTTAATATAAATGAAATCACGCATCTGTTGGCCATCGGCATAATCGTTTTTGTAAGATTTAAAAAGCTGTATTTTTCCGGTCGCCAAAATTTGTTCAAATGCTTTATGTACGAGGGACCTCATGTCGCGTTTATGATATTCGTTTGGCCCAAAAACATTAAAGAATTTGAGCCCTGCCAATTTCTTAAGCAACCCGTTTCGCAAAGCCCACAAATCAAAGAGCTGCTTCGAGTATCCATACATATTCAACGGCCGAATCCTGTTTAACCCGGCTTCATCATCGCTGAATCCTTTGCTTCCGTCGCCATAGGTTGCCGCACTCGATGCATAGATGAAACGCGCATCTGCCCTTAAGGCAAAAAGAGCAAGCTGCTTTGTATACTCAAAATTGTTTCTTACAAGATATGTCGCATCCTGCTGGGTCGTGGAAGAGCAGGCGCCCATATGAATAATGGCCTCTATCCGGGATTGCCCAAAACCAAATACTGATGAAAGTTTATCATTAACAACCAGATCCAGGAAATCATCCTTCTCAATGTAGTCCATAAATTTGAGCGGGATCAGATTTTTCCATTTTTCTTCTGTGCCAAGGTGGTCTACAACAACGATGTCGTCTCTGCCAAGTTGGTTCAGCTTCCATACAATCGCGCTGCCGATAAAACCAGCGCCACCTGTAACGATGATCATTTTTGTTTCCTTTCGTAATTTCGTGCTTCGGAAGTTTGCTTTGTTTGACATATCACTTTGCCGGATATCCATGCCCTTTCAAAAGCCTGCGCAATCTCGGGATCAAATTGAGTTCCTTTATTTCTTGATATCTCTTTAAGAGCATCTTCCGGCTTTAAGGCTTTTCTATATGGTCTATCACTGGTCATTGCATCAAAGGTGTCAGCCACTGCCAACAGTCTTCCTTTGATAGAGATATTTTCCCCAGCCACGCCCCTGGGATAACCCTTGCCGTCAAATCTTTCATGGTGCTCAAGGATATAGGGTATTACAGGTTCTAAGAAAGAAATGTCTTTGACTATTTGAGCGCCGATTAAGGGGTGTAATTTTATCTCATTGTATTCATCATCAGTAAGCCTTTCCGGCTTGTTTAGAGTGGAATCGCGGATGCCTATCTTGCCGACGTCATGAAGCATTCCTCCCCAATCGATGAGTTCTGTCTCGTTTTTGTCCCAGTTAAGTTCTTCGGCTATTACTTTAGAAAATCGGGCAACTCTTTCAGAATGTCCTTTTGTGTAAGGATCGCGTGCCTCTATGGAGTTGGCAATGGCTTTGATGGTATCGAAATAAGCAAATTTTAGATCGTTAAACAGGTATGCATTTTCCATGGACAGGGAAAAGAAGTCTACGAGAATATATAGAAATCTTAAAGTTTGCTGTCTTATGAAATCTTTGCTTTCTTCAAAGGCAATGACCACTGCGCCTATAGTCCTTTCCAGGCTGGAAAGGGGAGCTATCATGATACTGAAACGCCGACCGCTTTCTTTTCCAAAGGCTTCAGCCGGGACGCTCAGGGGAATGCCTTTGCTGATGGCCCGTCCGAAATTCCCCATGCTGATTTGAGCCTCAACTTCCTTTTGAATAACAGGCGAAAGTTTTTCAGGTTTTGATATCTTGTGGATAAACTCAATACCTCCCTTTTCTACAAGGAAGACAGAACAAACTTCAATTTTGACCAGTTTCCTGAGCATGGCAAGCCATGTCTCAAGTATGTGACCAATATCATAAGATAAGAGCATCTTGGATTGAAAGTGGCTTAACCGATCAAGCTTATCCTGAATGCTAATAAGCGCGCTGTTCGATTCTTCCAGAAAGCGCAGTTTTTTGACCATTGATTCAAGTACATTTTGATCGATTTGTATCTGTTTATTTCGCATTTTCGATAAACTTTCTACACCCCCGGATTTTTCCAACTTCTCTGGAATCCACGCCGCCAAAAGGAATAACGGATCTCCGACAGATTATTCAAATTCCATAATAGAAATGCTTTCCTCAAAAAGTTTTGTGGATCTTTGCATAATGTATTCAAGATCACTTAACTTAAGATCCAGGACTTCCCATGCTTTTTGATTAACAATCGGCACCCGTTTTTCTCCGCCTGATCCTATGCGAAGAGCTATGCAGAGACTGTTCGCGATGTGAACGGCTGCAATCTCTTCAGTCAGGATGTCCGGCATATAGGACAAATGATGATGGGCTATCATGTTGACTGTTTTCCGGGGCAGGCGCCATTTTTCAGCCAGGGCGCTCCCTGTCTGAGCATGATCGAAACCCAGTATCTTTTTTTCCGATTCAGACATCTGAGATCCGGTCTCCATAACATTGGCTATCACACCGTCAAACTCTTCGCGCAAATAGGCAGCATGGATCAGTTTTCCTATGTCGTGAAGCAGGCCTCCCGTAAAAACATCTTCCGGGTCTTTTATGTAGGCGGTTTCAGCCAGAACCTTCGATAAGATTGCGCATCCTATTGAATGTTTCCAGAACTCTTGCATATCAAATGCGCTGCTCGATTTGAATTGTTTTACAATTTTATATATAGAAGTTACGAGTACCAGGTTTTTTATTTCGTTCAGCCCCAAAATTACGATGGCACGCTGCAAGTCTCCGATTTTGTTATAAAAACCATAGGCAGCGGAATTGACAATTTTGAGCACCATGGCCGCTACAGCCTGATCTTCAGAGATGATGTTGCTTATCATTCTGATTGATGAGTCTGGTACATTCACAAGATGTGAAAGCCTCATATAAACAGTAGGTAAGGTTGGCAGCTCACCAGTGGAATTTATTATTCTATCAATCTTTTCCGATTTCATCAGTAGCGCCTTGGATTTGATTTGCGGCCTGTCTTAAACTTATTTTTTTAACAATTTTGTATATTTCCTCCATTACAGGATTATTTTCAAAAGGTGGAAATAATTCATCAAGCTCTCTTTCAATTGATTCAACAATATCATTCGACAGGGCTTCCATTTCTTCTTTTACCAGTTGATTGCTGTCAATATCCTTTATGTCAACCCCGGTGATTCCCCAAGTCTTAAAAAAATTAATATGTTTTTCAGTCAGCGCCTTACCTTCGCCCAGAATGACAGCGCCATGTCTGTTCTTAGCAGGCTGCGCCAAAACCATGCCGGCTTTTAGATCATTTATATTTAATATGCCCATAAACCAATCTCATGTTGTAGAATTGAAGCTCCCGCAACAAGCTGCGGGAAATGCGCTCGCTTTTGCGGTTTAAGATTTTTGTTGCATTCTTACATTTTCCCCACGATATGTCGAGTATTTTTAGTCTCCACCATAAGTTCGAACGGATCAGGCCTTTTGGTTTTTTGCTCAAAAAAATTATTTTAGCGGCCTGAGATACTTGCCTATATTTTGTCCTTAAATTTATTAATAAAAACACCCGAACACGAAAAAGTAAAATCATCGCATCCCCATATACAGTTCGAAATCGACCTTGAAGACAACCTGTTAAATATCTTGGGTTCACCGGTTCACCTGTCTAAAACAGTTATGAATTTACTATCAAATGCGGCAGAAGCCATTTCTGACAGAGGCAAGGTCTTCATATCGACCAGGAACCAGTACGTTGACAAACCCTTAAGTGGTTATCACGTAACTTCTCAATAACCTCTGGCGATATTTGGAATTACAGCCGTAGGGGCGGGTTTATCCCGCCAGAATCGACTATGCAGGCGGCGTAAAGCCGCCCCTACGAGAGATTTCTCATCACACGACCAACTAATTGACAAAACAGGGTAGATGCTATTGCCCGAACTTATTGAGAAGTTACGTTATCACGGTGTAAACGAAGGAGAGTATGCAACTCTTTCCATTTATGATGAAGGGGTAGGTCTGTCAGAAGAGGACATGGAAAGGATATTTGAACCTTTTTATACGAAGAAGGAAATGGGAAAGAGCGGAACAGGACTTGGCATGTCTGTCGTATGGGGAACAGTAAAGGATCATAACGGATATATCGATATTCAGAGCGACGAGAGAAAAGGAACGACGTTCATCCTTTATTTTCCCGTAACCAGAAAAGAACTAATCAGAGATGACACCGCTTTACCCATTGAAGACTTAATGGGCAGTGGAGAAACTGTTTTAGTTGTTGATGATGTGGAAGCGCAAAGAGACATTGCATCCAGAATGCTGAGCAGGCTTGGCTATACAGTTACAACCGTATCAAGCGGAGAAGAGGCTGTTGAATACATGAAAAACCATTCAGACGATTTACTGCTTCTGGACATGATAATGGACCCGGGAATTGACGGGCTTGAGACATACAGGAGAATCCTTGAAATACACCCTGGCCAGAAAGCCCTTATCTCAAGCGGATTTTCCGAAACAGAACGTGGCAAGGAAGCTCAAAGACTTGGCGCTGGAGCTTATATTAAGAAGCCTTTTGTGTTGGAACAAATCGGACTGGCTGTCAGGTATGAATTTGTTCGAAATTCTTCATAAAACCTGTTAAAGCTTCTACTAAATTTTCAGATTCTCACGCAAAGGCGTCAAACTGGCAAAGAAAAAAATAAAACTTAGCGTCTTTGTCCGCCAGTCCGCCAAAGGGCTCTGGCGGACTGGCGGATGAGTCAATATTTTGAAAATAGTATTATTTCCCAAATTGATGCTCGACTTTGACGTTGCCGTGATGTGTATTGCCTTTTGAGTGCAGACGTAATACTAATATCTGACGGCATTGAAACCCGATTCCTGACCCCCTGTGAACAGATACGAGAGCATCAATAGTGTGGCTTATGAAAAATCAGAAAATGGAGCGGAACGTGGTTCTTATGGGATTTACATCCTTTTTTACGGATGTATCCTCGGAAATGATCTATCCTCTTTTGCAAGCCTTTGTAAAGATGATTATGGCGGCAAATACCGCCATGCTCGGCCCTGTACTTGGAATAATTGAGGGAATAGCTGAATCAACCGCCAGCCTGCTTAAAGTGTTTTCCGGTTATTATTCGGATCAATTGAATAAACGAAAAGCCATCACCATAGCCGGCTACTCCACCTCTGCCATCGCCAAATTCCTGCTGTTATTATGTTCTGTGGGATGGTATTTTGTCATGTTTGCGCGCTTTTTTGACCGCGTGGGAAAAGGCATACGCTCGGCTCCGCGAGACGCGCTGATTTCAGAGTCTGTCCCCAAAGAAATACATGGCAGGGCATTCGGCTTTCAAAGGGGAATGGATTTCGCAGGAGCCACACTGGGAGCGCTGATCTGTTTTTTTCTGGTCAGGCGATATTTAGATCCTGTCACAGGCAATTTGAAAGACATTGACTCGTTTTACAAACTTTTTCTCATTTCTATCGTGCCCGGCCTGATCGGTATAGTGTTTCTCTTTTTTGTGAAAGAAAGAAAACATAAAATCAGCAGTTCCCGATTTGAGCCGGGAAAAAAACTAAAACCCAGCCTTAATTTTCGGCAATACGACCGCAATCTTCAGGTTTTTTTCCTTGCCCAGTTTGTTTTTACATTAGGAAACTCGTCCAACCAGTTTCTGCTTCTGCGAAGTATGAGTTTGGGATATGCTCTATCTACCGTTATAATAATGTATCTAATATTCAATATGACTGCGAGCTTGCTGTCGCCGGTATTTGGCTCGCTTTCTGACAGGATCGGGCGCAAGAAACTATTAATGGCAGGTTATGGGTTATACGCAGTAGTATATAGCGCTTTTGGGTTTATTACACCCAGCTCAAACCGGCTCTTATTTGGTCTATGGTTGATATACGGCATTTACTATGCCATGACAGAAGGGGTGGAGAAAGCATTTGTGGCAGACATTGCTCCCAAAGAATCAAAAGCCACTGCGTTGGGATTTCATCAAACCATAGTGGGTGTTACACTTCTTCCCGCAAGTATCATCGCGGGAATACTGTTCTCATTCCTTCCAGGCGCTCCCTTCCTGTTTGGGGGAGGCATGGCCGTTACAACAGTTTTTATCATGGGTGTTTTTATCAGGAAGGACAGCGCAACAACTTAGCGGGGGGAGTATTACCAGTTTGTTAAAATTGGAATGATATCCCACAGCATCGTCATTTATCAGGCGGGCCGCCCGCCTCGCCTGAGCGAAAGTCTTCAGGGATGCTGACCGCCTCATTTGGCCGAGAGCGATGGCGGGCGGGATAAACCCGCCCCTACGGGTTACGTGCATCAAATTTCGTAGGGGCGGGTTTATCCCGCCTGAATAGAGTTTATGTTTTCGGCTTTAACAAATTGGTAATGCTCCCCTTAGCGGGTATGTTGCGGCATCCATTGGATTATTGGTTCGCAGTTTATTTTTTGTGTGATAAAGATAGGAAAGCCTTTTGAAAAACAATAATTCTTTTTAAGCGCTTATAATGAATCATAATAAAAGCTAAGTTGAGCGATTAGCTGTTAGCCATTAGCGTTTAGCTTTGAAAAATCAGGGCATTACGTTAATTAGAAATAACACCCAATGGGTGAAAGTTTGTAATACCTAAGTTGAGCGATTTATTGCGAAGATATGTGCCGAGATCTTGATGCATAAGGGTTTGCGAAAACCACAGGCATACCCGTGGATATGTCGAGGATTTTCGCGAATCCTTGATGCGCAAGAGATCGGTGCAGATCGAGTAAAAAATCGCTCAATTTAGGTAATAGTAAAACATCCTGTAATCATTAACCTAATAGCTAACCGCTAAAGGCTAATCGCTCAATTTAGGTAAAACACAAATGATAGAAATAAAAGACAGCCAGTGGAATATAAAGCCTGATCAGGCTAAAGCTTTGATGCTTGTTAGACGCCAATTAGCTGAGCTGGTTTTTGATGCAGTAAACCTGGAAGGTATCAATTTTACCCTGCCGGAAATCCAAACGTTATTAGATGGAGTAACAGTCGGCGGTCATAAGTTATCTGATCAGCAAATTGCGATAAACCAGGGTAAAGCTTGGCGCACTTTATTTGAATGGATTGAAAAAGGCCGGTTTGAAGTCACGATTGAAAAAGCATGTGAACTTCATCAAATAGCAGGCAAAGAAGAAGCTTTGGAATGTGGCAGATTCCGTTCCGGCGGGGTTACTATTGCAGGCGCTGACTATATGCCGCCTGAAGCCGGTATGTTGCCTGCTTTATTTGATAATATGGTGGCTCAAACCTGTAAAATACCGGATATTTATGATCAGGCAATTTTCTTATTTCTTACAATGGCTCGATGTCAATTTTTTTATGATGTAAACAAACGCATGGGACGTTTCATCATGAACGGACTGTTGTTGAGCGCCGGGTATCCTGCGATTAATCTTCCTGCCAAGAGACAGTTAGAATTTAATCAACTAATGCTGACTTTTTACGAATCTGGTAATCAGAAGCCGATGAACACTTTTATGCGTTCTTGTCTGGATGAAAGAATCATAAAAATCATGAAGGCCTGACCTGGACAAGCCGGAAGAACTCATGAAATACAAAACAAACCATCTGCGCCAAGTTTCGGCCAGGGAAGGAGAAATCCGACTTTTTACGAGTTCATCAAGTTCTGACCTAAATTGAGCGATTTTTTACTCGATCTGCACCGATCTCTTGCGCATAAAGGCTTCGCGAAAATCCTCGACATATCCACGGGTATGCCTGCTTGCCCTGTGGAATGCGAAGCCTATTCCTCCGGGGTGGTTTTCGCAAACCCTTATGCATCAAGATCTCGGCACATATCTTCGCAATAAATCGCTCAACTTAGGTCTGATTATCCGTTTTTTTGTTCAAAATTCTTCATAAAATCTGTTAAAGCTTCTACTGCCTCTATGGTTGTGGGATTATAGATGGATGCCCTGCAGCCTCCGACAGAGCGGTGTCCCTTAAGACCTCCAAGACCGCTTTCCAGAGCTTCTTGAATAAATTTTTTCTCCAGATCTTTATTGGGCAAACGAAAGGTTATATTCATCATTGAACGGCTATCCTGCTCCGCAGTCCCGTTGTAGAACCCGCTTGAATCTAAGCAATTATAAAGAATGTTTGCCTTTTTCCTGTTTATTTCTTCCATGTTTTCAAGGCCGCCGATCGTTTCCTCAAGCCATTTCATTACAAGCTGAATAGTATAAATCGCAAAACAGGGAGGAGTATTATACATTGAATTTTTTAAAGCATAGGTCGTATATTTCAGCATTGACGGCAAACCATCAGGCGCCATGTTTAACATATCATCCCGGATAATCACCATGCACACACCAGCCGGCCCGATATTTTTTTGTGCTCCGGCATATATCAGGCCGAATTGTTCCATGTCCAAAGGTCTGCTCATAATATCAGACGACATGTCTGCCACAAGCGGCACGCCATTGGTATGAGGAAAGGTTCTCCACTGCGTCCCCTTGATGGTATTATTCGAGGTAACATGGGCATAAACTGCATTATTGCTGAATTGTATATTCCTGGGGATATAGGAAAAATTTTTATCCTCGGATGACGCTACTACCTGAATCTTTTTCCCCTGTAGCTGGGCTTCCTTGATTGCTTTTGATGACCATGTGCCTGTATTGACATAGTCTGCCGACTTTCCATCCTGCAGAAAATTCATAGGAATCATGCAAAACTGCATACTTGCGCCGCCTTGAATAAAAAGGACATGGAATTTTTCATCTAAATTTAAAAGCCGTTTTGTTCTAACTACTGCATCGTTAATTACATCATCAAACCATTTTGATCTGTGACTTACTTCGGTAATGGACATGCCGGACCCTTTGAAGTTTATGAATGAATCTTTGATTTCTTCAAGAACACTTAAGGGAAGGGCAGCAGGCCCGGCATTAAAGTTATAAATTCTATTTGCCTTCATAAATTTCCTCCAAAATCAGTATCCTATTTAAATTTCGAGGTAATGAGCAGTCTGTTAAAATATAACTATGCGTAACCAAAGCCTTTTTGTAAATTGAAAATGAGTTTTACCACGGTTTTTAAATAGGATACCAAAATCAATTAGCTTTTTGTTGGATTTCGCTTCACTCAACTAAATTTGCAATTTGTGCAGATAGAAAAAAATATGTCAATCAGTATTTTTTGCTTACCCCATAAAGGGTGCATGGCTAAGTCATTCTTTCACATAACATATTGAAACAACATTTATTCATG
>JAYENE010000288.1:0-2907 GCA_034721935.1 Thermodesulfobacteriota bacterium | reverse complement strand
CTATTTTCATTTAGCAAAATCAATATGGGTAGATCCCGTTCCTGATAAACTGAAAAGAAATAAAAATTTAAGCAAAAAAGTCGCTATCCTAAAGAAGAAATTGAAACTGTGAAGAGTGTAGGTTTGACCCTTTGTTTTTTGGAAAGACGCAGGGCGAATAAGGATACAATTGCTGTACAGACCAGGCACAGAGGGCGAGATCTGTGGATTCAAAATTAAACAGTAAAAATTCAATCACGCCAGGCGTGACTAATTTCCCTGTCTCCGATTTAACCTGGGATCAGTTCATCTACCCCAGAGGAGGGAAAAGCGATAAAACCATTAACGCGTATGTTGAAGCCCTTGCAATCGGCGCTCAATTTCCGCCAATCAAGATTCAAAGGGTCTTCAACTACCCCTCATCACCCCCCTTTGGTAAAGGAGGGGAGGGGGGATTTTCGGATCAAACAACCGACTTGCCTGCCGGTAGGCATGAAGCGACCATAATTTTAGATGGCATCCACCGCTGGTTTGCGTTTAAGGAGGGTGGAATCAAAAAGATACCCGCGGTTGAATGGAAAGACAAGCCCCTTGACTACGAAAAAAACAAAACAGCCTTTCTTCTTGAATCAGCCGAATGCAACATCAGCCATGGAGACCGATTAAGTCCCGGCGATAAAAAGCGGATCGCCCGTGATATTGCATCAACAGACCCGGAATGTAAGTGGACCGAATCAGCCCTGGCAGAAAAACTCGGCGTTATCCAGCAAACAGTCAATACCTGGATCTCGGATATAAGAGCACGACAGAAGGCAGGCCGAAACACTGTTATCCTCCGGTTGAGCCGCCTTGGATGGCCTCAGGAAAAAATTTCGGAAACAGTGGAGATAAATCAGCAAAGAATTTCTCAAATTACCAATAATACCAATTTTAGTGAAATTGGTAATTTGCTCTCCCAGGGTCATGACATGGATTATGTTGCAAGGCATTACAACATGGATCTTGCGCTTGCCTGGGCGTTGCGATTAGAAGGAAAGACGGATCAGGAAAAGTTCAAAGAGCTTGGCTGGGGCCTTCGCACATGGGATCAATGGTATTTTAACGAATGTGATGAACGATTCGGAGACGATTGGCCTGGAAGGATACCGGCTCAGCTAATTGCGCACACACTGTTCTTCTTCACAAAACCCGGCGATCTTGTCCTCGACCCAATGGCCGGCGGCGGCGTTGTCCCTGATGTATGCCTTCTCTTTGAGCGAAAATGTCAATCCTTTGACATCGCCACAAGAGATAACCGCCCGGAAATCCAGCGCTACTATTGGGACCCCCAAAATTGGACATGGCCTGTAACAAAAAAACCGGATCTTATCTTTTTTGACCCGCCCTATTTCAGCAAAAAAGAGAGGGACTATGAGAAAAAAACTAATGTAGAGTCCCCCTCAATTTCATCTTATACAAAGGAGAAGTACGAGAGTTTCCTTGAAGGCTTCTTCCTGCTTGCCCATAAAAACGCAAAACCAACGACCAGCATGGCCTTCTTAAATGCTGATTGGCGCGATTTTGAATCCACACCCGCTTCAAAAGAGAACCCCGATAATTCAATCACAATATTTGATTACCACAGGCTTCTATCTAAAACAGGATGGAAAGTAACCCATCGAATAGAATGCCCCCTGTCCTCAGAACGCCTGAGCGGAAACCAGGTGCAGAAAATGCAGGACAAACGTATTCTCGGAACCGTCGGAAGAACCTTGCTGATCGCAAAAAGATCATAATAGCCGTCACCGCTCCCCGGTAACTATAATGACTTGGAAAGCGAATATCTGCGATAAGGACAGAAGGCGCCAACGTTCTTTTTTCCTGTGATGATATATTATTGCTTTTATTACATAGCGAACTTTAATTTATATACAGGGGGATTGTTCTAAAACTGCAAATGTGAAGGACATCCCAGAAATCTCCCCAGAAATCTCCCGGTAGGCATGGAGCGACCATAATCCTGGATGGTATCCACCGCTGGTTTGCGTTTAAGGAAAAGGGAATCAAAGAGATTGCGGCAGTTCATTTATACTCTGCCGTCTCAGATGGTGGATTTTGGCCCACAAATTCGCTTGATTAGTCAGTGGATTTAGGATAAAGGAATAGATTGTTTTCTATTTGCCACTATGATAAATTGTTTTGTATATCTCACATAATGTGAAGTCTTTTAGATCTAATCGCGAGGGTATTAGATATGGGTACTACACTATTATTAAAAACAAAACATGGTATTGCTGATACAAAACCAATCATATTGGAAGCCTTGCAAGACCATATCAATTTTTCTTATGCCCGATTCCTGAAATTTGAAAACGAATGCAAAGAGTTTGAAAAAAAGTATAAAATGGATTCCGAATTCTTTTTAAACAAATTCGATTCAGGGGAGTTAGGAGACGATCTGCAATGGTTTGACTGGTATGCTTCTATTCGCGGAAAGAAGCTTTGGGAAAAAAAATATCAGATACTAAGCGAAATATCATGGAACGAATAACTGACTATTTTTCGTTCTTTCTGAAAGCAATAAAGGATAATGCGTGGGTTCGGAATGAAGAAGTTTCATTTCGAGAGATTGGAGAAAAAGAAGGTTACATTCGAGGAACTCTTTATTTACATGGTGGCCATGAACTCCATGTGGCTGAATATGTTGTAATCAATCAGGGAAGGCCTATAGCAATCAAGTACAGATATCAACTCCAAACACCGGATAGCAAATTCACAGCACGCTGGGATAATGCCCCTCACCATAGAACAGTAACTTCTTTCCCGCATCATAAGCATTGCCGAGATGGTGCAACAGTCGCTTCATCAATAAATAATATTTTCGAGATACTTAATTCCCTGGATGACGAACTAAAAGACAAGATATAATGGTGACCATAGTTTTCAGAA
>JAYENE010000287.1:0-2918 GCA_034721935.1 Thermodesulfobacteriota bacterium | reverse complement strand
ATGCTGAATTTCCGAAATATTTTGCGGGTAAAACAGTATTTGGCATACAACATGCAATTGGAGATCGTAGAACCGTTTTTATTTTGAAATTTGATTGAATCTGTAATATAATCACAAGGTTACAATTATTAGATATATCTAAACCGCTTTTTTTGTTAAATAAATCAATCATTTATGAAGCTTTTGTTATTTCGTCCCCCGCGTAGCGGGTCTGTTCAACGCCTAAATCAGCGGCGCGTCTTTTTGCGTCCGCTGGATTTTTTTGTTATACATTATAGCCATTTTTTCCTGCTGACATCCTCTATTGTCAGATGCTTCAGTCTGTATTCGCTTGTTTTTAATTAGAATCCTAAAATACGGACATTTTCCATTTATTGATAAATCCTTTTCATCATTCCCTTTTCTGAATTTAATTATTTGAAATTGGTCGGGATTAAATTTATGTAGAAATGTAATTGGTACACCCATAACCCCCTTGTAGTCTAATGGTATGCCTTTTGTTTTATTAACATTAATCCCATCGTAATTGTCATATTTTGGATATTCATCTTCGTTCCCAAAATATTTTTTTGTGAGCGTAATGTCTTCGTGCCGTTTGAAAGTATCTAAGTTAGTTAACCATAGACAATTGTTTGGGGAAACTATTCTGTTCCCTAGACTATCAATCCTAGCCTCTGTTCCATAAAGTTCATAGTGTTCAGGAACAATAAAACCAGAAACACCTCTACCAAGATTTATTCCTAACCACGCTTTATTTTCTTTAATCAGTTTAAAAATTTCTTTATAGGTTATTGCATTAACATTACTAATTAACAAAAACTTTTTATCGTATTTTACTAATTGGGCTACATACTCTCTGAATAATGAAAATGGCGGATTAGTAACAACAATATTGGACTGTTTTAATAATTCAATACTTTCTGCACTACGAAAATCCCCATCCCCTTTAAAGTAAACAATGTCAGTTGAACTTGGTTTGTCTTTGTCGCCATCTGTACATGTGTATTCAAAGAAAAAACCATTTTCATCTTCTTCGGTATTAAATAAATCCCTTACTTGTTCTCGATAACAAGCTGCTATTAGTTTTTTAATACCTAACTCTTTGAAGTTTGAAGCAAAATAATTAAAAAAGTTACTAATTCTAGGGTCATCGCAATTGCAAAAAACCACCTTGTTTTTAAAATGACTTTTATAGTGTTGCAATTCGCTTTCAATATCACAAAGCTGAGTGTAGAACTCATCACTTTTTGACTTCTTTGCTTTTTGCAATAATTTGTTTGTAGCTTTTCTTGCCATTTATAATCCCTATTGATATATGCCAACACTAACAAATTATCATTTGTTAGCAGTAACCTGAGTAAATAGATCGCTCCCCAATGCTTTAAGGGAAGTTTTAGAGATTTCAAACATAATGCCAAACATTTCATTAGCATCCCACTTTTCACCACCCCCTTGAGAGTATATTGAAGTAGCCTGAAGCATAATCGATTTACTTTTATACTTAACGAACTTATTCACACATAAATTTTCATTTATTGGCAACCCATAATTAGCGGCTGTCAATTTATCTAACCTGTTTAGCATTCCTGAATTATACTCAAGATTTACCACTCTTCCGTCTGGCCTTTTAATTGATATAGTTTTCGTTAGAAAATTCGACCCCTCAAGAAATAAGACATAAGGAAAATGAGCTTCAGACAACATTAAATTGGCAATTTCAGATATATTTTTATGTGACCGTTCTATTGCATTTCCTGCCGCCATCAAATCTTGATTATTATTCTTGCCAACTAATTTTCCGTTCTTGATATTTTCTATATCCTTCCCCTGATGTTTTGCCTCCGAAACCAAAACAACTCTCCAATCACCATTGTCGTCTCTAACCTCGACTATACCACCATCGGGCTTAATGCTGGAGTTTGAGACAAATAAAGTCTGACCTAACTCAGTGTCAACTTTTTGCAATGCTTCATTTATTTCATCTTTTTTGATACTTACCCTATAGCGAAAAGATAACTGAGGATATTCCTTTTCAAGCTCGCTCATAACTATCTTTGATATTTTACCAACTGTAAGGTCGTGTGATTTTGCATCATCTCCAAATATGCCGACTACGCCTTGAGACTGCTTATGTTGACCCGTTAATCTAGAAGATTGATTTTTTTTAGCCATATATTTTATTTTCCATTTTCACTAAAGACGATGCATGTATAACGTGCCCTTCACCCGGCGGGCGGCGAATAAAAAAAAACCACCATTAAAACGATGAAGACCGATTAAAAATTAAAAATCAAAAATGCGCCGCCGTAGCCCGCTCGGAGTGCAAGGGGCTTGTTATGTGCCGCTTTTATCTATAAATTTCTTGTGCTGCTCAATTTTATCTAAAATTAATCGCAAAACTTTGGCACCTGTATCAGAAAGATCTTTGGGATTGAATTCCAACTTTTTGAGATCACTGTATGGTAGGCGAGACATGCTTTTTAAAATCGTAATTTCTTGATCTTTTTTTAACTCACTGTCAAGTTCTCGTACAATTTTTTCTCTCATAGCATCATAGGTTTCTTCATCTTTTAACTCTTCTTTTTGAATTTCAAGATCTTTTTCATCTTCTTGCTTCTCATATTCCCGTTGAGCCTCATCCAATTTATCAGATTCTTTCTCATCAAATTCTTTCTCATAAAAATCGTCTGATACATCTTCTTCATAATCTTCAGCAGGACTTTCTATCCAGTTATCAGCATCAACACTTTTATTACTATCCCTTATATCTATGAGTAATTGAATGATTACATCTTCTCTTGGGGACACATTGGGGACGTTCCCAACTTTTCAACTTATTTACCGGTTAGAGAATATTTACTGTCTGCTAACAGGCTCTCGCCCCGAATTACCGATTTGCCTATGGCCTGTACAGATAT
>JAYENE010000286.1:0-2949 GCA_034721935.1 Thermodesulfobacteriota bacterium | reverse complement strand
GCTCCGCCCTCCTGGGTTACATGCCAGGAGGCATCCCAACTTCTTGAATTCTAAGCTTTTTTTAACAATACCACCCAGAAAAGACTTTCCAATTCCTTGCTTTGTTTTCTGGCTTTTAGACAAGCGGATCGAGGAGCCGCTCAAAACCTCTCCGTCCGAGTCCGATTATTGTGTGGTCTTTTACCTTCAGTCTATCCACCTGAGTAGTTACGATATTGTTATTCTTATCGGTAAAGTTAAAAATTAACTTTAACTTTAAATAAGCAACTTGTGTGCCACCAAAGACAAGTGCGCAATACGCATTAAAGTCAACAGCCGGTTTTCACCACAGAAGCCACAAAGAGACCTTTGCAAAACGCCCCCTTTTGCCCGATTACTGCGTCAGGCTAAAATTTTAAGCCTCGAAATACTCAATGTATTCCTACGTTTAAAATTTTCGCCTTCCTTGTACTCGAACAAAATTGAGCATTTTTCAAAGGTCTCACAAAGAACACAGAAAAACTCTTGCAATTTTAAGTTGTTATCTTTATACTATCAACATTGAATTCATTTTTTTTGTGTCTTTTTGCGGCTATATCAATATGCAAAGGCGGGAAGAAAGGGTCAGGATTTTGACGCTGGATAGGAAAGAATGTCCATGGAAAGATAGAAGATGAAAGATGAAAGGTCAAAGCTTAAAGCTCAAAGATGAAAGGTCAAAGTTTAAAGCTCAAAGCTCAAAGTTCAAAGCTGAAAGGTCGAAGTTCAAAGTTCCCCGGTTATTTTCTTGTCAATCCCTGTCATACATGCAAAAGTGGGTATCCAGAGCGGCAATATCAGTCCGTGAAATATCTTTGCTATGTTAATTGCCAACAGATTTTAATGTAAATTGAAGTTCGTAGCCCAATATCCGGGCATACTCATTTAAAGTATGAAGCGAAATGTGATTATCTTTTGCATTTTCAATTTTAGAAATACTTTGTTGGCTGAGAGACCATTTCTCGGCGACTTCACGCTGGGTCAGTTTTAATTTTTCTCTGGCCTCACGTAACTTAACAGCAATAAGTAGTTCGCCTTTTCGTTTTTCCACCGCTGCAGTAAATCCCGGTTTCTCACGTTCTTTTTTGGCTATTAAGCGGTTCAGATCATCCATTCTCGCCTCCTTTTACACGCACAAAATAGTCCTTTCTCAATGCTTTGGCTTTCTTTAATTTCTGGATTGGCACAGCTTTGCTTTTTTTCACAAATCCTGTCAAAAAAAGAATTGTTTGCCTTCCGGCAAAAGTATACAAAACCCTGAATTGTTTCTTAAGGCGTCTGGCTCTCAACTCATATATTCCATTCTCCAGATAATCGGATAGTGGACGTCGGGCTTTATTCCCCAATTCTCTCAAAGCCGCTATTGAGGCAACAACTTCTCCAGCATCTTCGAGCGGCAGATCCTCAACAAACTTTTCAATAGGGCATTTCCCAGAGGCACTTCGATAAAATATAACGCGCCAGTTCATAAAAAATTAATACCATCATATAGTTGTGTTGTCAACCTGGAAATTACACACCTGAAAATTACAGATTTCTCACTTCGGTCGAAATGACAAAAAGAAGGGTTTTTGGAAAAATTGGGGCCGCGTCCCAGATAAATAAAAGCAATAGCAATTTAACGGGATAAATCTTGATTAGCGCATTTATTTTGTTAGTTTCTTGGCATAAGAGAATTCCGGCATTTGATTACGAATTTTGTTGGAATAGCTTTTGATTTGACAGAATTGTGGAATGTGGCTATAGTGTTAAAAACCTCAGGCATGATACAAAAGAAGTCATGTCTGCTATCTACCGCGCTTGGAGAAAAGGTCGTTGTTCAAAATCTGACATGGAACTGGTTCGGAGTGAATTCCGAACCCATCCCTAACGTAAGTGAAAGGACAATTATCATGCATTTGACCATTGAGATTGAACAAGAAGAGGATGGACGGTGGCTCACCGAAGTGTTAGAACTCCCGGGTGTAATGGCGTATGGAGAGACCCAAGAAGAAGCCATTGTAA
Source organism: Thermodesulfobacteriota bacterium (assembly GCA_034721935.1). Taxonomy (GTDB): domain Bacteria; phylum Desulfobacterota; class Desulfobacteria; order Desulfobacterales; family ETH-SRB1; genus Desulfaltia. The sequence continues at coordinate 927 of JAYENE010000286.1, read as the reverse complement.
AAGTACAAACTCTCACTTTACGTGTGCTGGCAGATCGTCTGGAGCATGGTGAGACTGCACCTGAAATAAGTGCTGTCTTTTCGATAGCCGCATGAGTCAGTGGCCAGCTACAAAAGCAAAACGTGTTCTGGCAGCCTTGTTACGAATTGGGTGGGGCATCAAACGTCAAGCAAGTGGTTCGCATCGTACTCTCTCCCGTACCGGTTGGCCTGATTTTGTATTTGCATTCCATGATCGTGAAGAAATAGGTCCTCACATGCTGTCACGTATTGCTAAACGAACAGGTCTCCATCCAAAAGACTTGTGAAGCCTAACCCATTGATTATGCATATTGCATAACCCGCCCCTTGTATCCCAACTTACTGAACTTTAAACTTTTGCTAACATTGCCTGACGGGAAGACTTTCATCTGACTCCTGAACAACACGCGGGGTCGTTTTAGCGCTGCTAATCATTTCATCAATGAGCGCTTCATCGTAATCAAAGATCGGCTCATTTTCCGCTTGAAGCTTCCGGATATATTCCAGGCTGGTATAAATATATGATTATCAAAGCTTGGATAGTGGATAGTGATCATGACCAAGTAATTCCATATTCAGGATTTGACCAATTTTTTCCCTGCTCTCCTGGGTTACATGCCAGGATGCATCCCAACATGCTGCATATTTGGCTTTTTTCAATAACTTTTAGCCGAGCAGACGAACTTTTCCTGTATCCTCGATATCCTACTCGCCCTGTGCAATCCCGAAGGGCTATTTAACTGGGGCCTGCCCCACAGGTCCGGAAGATCGTACTGTGGTAAATCCTGCTCGCCCTGTTAAATGCATTTCATTTTATATTTAACCGGAAACATTTGCGGGACGTCCATAACTAAGTAAATAACGCTCTATCCAATTGATATTTACCTATTTTAAAGTCTTTTTTTAC
>JAYENE010000285.1:0-2953 GCA_034721935.1 Thermodesulfobacteriota bacterium | reverse complement strand
CTCTTGCGCATCAAGGATTCGCGAAAATCCTCGACATATCCACGGGTATGCCTGTGGTTTTCGCAAACCCTTATGCATCAAGATCTCGGCACATATCTTCGCAATAAATCGCTCAACTTAGGTTAAAAAGTAAAACTTCCCATTTTTTTATCCATTATTTTCAAACCAACCCCCACTGACGCAAAAGCGGGCTGGGAGATTCCTCTGGATATAGAATAGTTACACGTTCTTTCGCCCTTGAAAATGCTACATAAAGCAAACGCCGTTCCTCATCATCGCGCATAACGTCACCAGTAATCTTACCAAATTGGTTTATTCCCTCATAATATGTGGTCTTGTCTTCAGGAACATTCGCCAACCAAGGTATTATTACATAGTCAAATTCACGTCCTTTGCTTTGATGTGCAGACAGAAATACAGGGAAATTAGAAGTTCTTCTTAATGCAAGAAATGATGCTTGCAGTAGAGCATCCTCCAATCTTTCAACAGCCTCTGCTGTTTCTACATGTGGCGGCAGTTTATAGACATCAAAGTATCTTGAATTACAATAAAAACAAATGTTGCTGCATTATATTACAGCAAAAAGCAATTGGTAATCTGTGTTTTTTTAAACAATTTTATCTGTTTTTGCAGCTTCGGCTTTTTGTTTCTTTTTGGTTTTTTCTTTTATGTGCAGGCCGGCTTTTACTTCCTGTTCGTGGATTTTGTGGTTTAGTTTTAGCAGGCGCTTTAGGACTTTTTTCCGGCATCGGGTGAAATTATATATCGGATGCGATCATTTTCAGGGAGATAAGCCACTTCGTAAAAATCATGTGCAATATCTATATCCTCGAATTATTTCAAAAAAATAAAATGAGAAACGCATAAAATCATGGGCGTCCCGCTGTATACACGCAATTCAAGCTTTGACACCAATTTGACCCAGAGAGAGCTTAGGGGACGCGTCTAAGGATGATGAGCGGTTTTAGCGGGAGATCTTATTCAGATAGTTTTTGATTCCCTTGGCAATTTTCTGTTTTTCAGATTTTGATGCAAAGGAGTCGAAGGTTTTGATGATATCTTCTGATGTCTTTAAGGCTTTTTTTGCGTTGGCGATTTTTTCAACGCTTTTGTGATTCAAGCGGTAATCAGCTTTGATCCTATCGCTATAGAGATTTACTAATTTCTGCTGGGCTACTACGAGGTCATTTACACCACAATTGTTAAAATACCTTTTTACTTGATTATGCCCTTCTGTACTTTGGCTTATCTTAACACCAGCTTGTTCTAATAGTTCAACTCCAACATGATATGCTGCATAGTATGAACGATTAAATGCAGTTCGACAATTGGCAGGTTCATCATTTCCCAAAAGAATACTGGCTATTTGAAGAAAATCTCTGGGGTCCATAGAATAATCTAAATTATGTCACACGAGAGCCTAATCATATTCCGCTCAGGGTACGGAACAGTAGCTACCCATTCTTTTACAAACTCATCTTCCCACGCAATAACCTGATCAATTTCGCCATAAACTTCAATGTCGGCAACAACCCATTTATCGAAAGTTTCGGGGTCATCTTCAACAGAAAAACTAATCTTACGAACTGTAGGAAAATTTTCTTTTATCAGCTTTTCAGCCAAACCTAAATACTTAATTAGTGTATGTTCCGCACAGAAAAGGATAGCCTCATTCGTATGATTAATTTCTATCCTTCGTTCCTCGCTTAATTGCGGCCTTAGTGTGTCAATCAGGTTCTGTAAATTAGCGAGAGGCTCTTTAAGGTTTTCTATCCGCTCTTCTATTGGGCCTGAAATTGTTTTCTTTTCACTATCTATAGGTAACCGGCAGTATAGTTCCCTTGCAATAAGATTTCTCGCAAAAGCATCAGATAGGGTCTGGCTCATTTATTTATCTCCGTTTTAAGTTTTTTTAATATTTCCTTAAAAATTTTGTAAACTTCATCGACTTCATCCAATTTGCCGATAAAACTATCAATATCGTCGTATGTAAATTCAAAATTGAAGTTTAACATAGCCTTTTCTTGATTTTTTTTGGATTTGTCCACGCGTAACTCAACCTGGTCTTCATTCAAAGGATAATTAAGTTTCGTGCTATATTGAACCTTTTCTTCTATTTTGAAATAGTTAGCGAATGTCTTGCAGTCAATTCCGAGTTTTTTATCAAAAGCTATCTCGTCATTCTCATTTGCAAAATTTAGTTCACCCGCAAAATTTATACCTCCCAACTGAAACGGCGTATACTTTAAGTGCTCACCAAAATATTTCTTAGTTATTGAAATTATAGGACTTTTTGAGGGCACCCCAAAATTGTTATCTTTTATTTGAAAGCGACTTTCTTCGGCGATGATTGAAATCCACTTGTAAACAAGAGTTGTTACTACCGGCGTTGATAAAAATTGGGTGAATGGCGGGGTTTTTTCAGAAGAATTCCTTAGTAATGATTTAAAGGGTTCTCTTTTAGTCGGAAGAACTCGGTTATTAATTAAGAAATCATGGTTGAGAATTTGTGGATTCTGCCTACCTATGAATACAATAGAAAAAAGTTTCGGGCTAAAAAAGGGCATGGTTAATTAATCTAACTGCAACTGGATTAAAAGGTTTAAGAATAGAATCTTTAACTATTTGTCTTATCGGAATAACAGTATTAAATCTAAAGAAATTATTTAATTCTGTTCATAAAAAATCTTCCGGCATTATGTCAAGGGAAATCGTTCTTCGTGGAAACGAGGAATGAGGGACAAACCTTAACGGAAAATAGAAAATAGGGTCGTTATGATTTTATGTCCTTAACATTATAGTGTTATTTTTCCATTGGCAATATCACGATAAACATTTAGCGCAGCCACACGAAACGGATTCGTGCAATTTGTTTCTTTTAAAATCAGAGAGTATTCTTCTTCTGTTAGATTATCCCTATCAACATCATCTGTAAATATCCTTTTGCGTTTTA
>JAYENE010000284.1:0-12450 GCA_034721935.1 Thermodesulfobacteriota bacterium | reverse complement strand
ATTTTATTTGGTCGTCGTTATTTCTTAACGCTCACTAACATGCTCAAACAGTCAGCCGTTTTAAATTTAACTGCCCGCCACATCAGGTTGTTGGCAGGTTACTTTTTGAGTTTGTAAATTTCTGATTGTTGTTTCGCAGGGGCGATCCTTGTGATCGCCCTGATTAGGGCTGCTCTTTACCCATAAGTTATCTCTCCATTAACAATTAACAGTTATCAATTGATTATTAACTATTATTATTGGCTTTTTGAGCATAAATATAAAAACATACAACAAATAATCAATAATCAATAATCAATAATCAATTGTTAATAACTAATTGTTAATTAAGGATAAAAATATCTCTCAACACTTATGGGTAAAGGGCAGGATTAGGGCGAATACAAGATTCGCCCCTACATTGTGCTAATAGCCCCAACCCATTGATAAAATTGACCATAAAATGGTAATTCCTATACTAATTGAATTATTATTACTTATACCTAAATTGAGCGATTTTTTACTCGATCTGCACCAATCTCTTGCGCATCAAGGATTCGCGAAAATCCTCGACATATCCACGGGTATGCCTGCTTGCCCTGTGGAATGCGAAGCCTATTCCTCCGGGGTGGTTTTCGCAAACCCTTATGCATCAAGATCTCGGCACATATCTTCGCAATAAATCGCTCAACTTAGGTTATAACTTATTGATATTAAAGAATGTAAATTTTATTTTTTTGCGTATTTTGCGCCTTTTTGCGGCTATATCAAAATTCGGGGACAGGAATAATTGTTTAGCACACAATATATGGAACATTTTGCAGGTTAATCCCCAAGATAAAGTGATGAGATCTGGAAAGAATAGTTTATGCTTCATTAAGATGATGAAACCGGTCTTTTTTTTTATTGACAAGAAACAAGATTAATTATAAAAGCTTTAAAATATAGCAATTAATATTGCATTAGGTTGCCAAGAGAAAATTATAAAAAAATATAACTGCAAAAAGAGAGGAGGTGACCGGAAAAGAAAAAAGGAAAGGGATATGTATTTGTAGTCAGAACGGCTAATTTTCAAAATAATGGAGGTAATAAACAATGGCAAAACATGAAACCCCTTTGATTGATCAGCTCGAAAGCGGGCCATGGCCAAGTTTTGTGTCCGACCTGAAACAGGAGGCTGAATCAAGGGCAAAAAATGAGAAAAATGTTGAATACCAGATCCCTCAGGATTGCTGTGATGACCTTCTTGGCGTGCTTGAGCTTTCTTATAAGCACGGCAGGACTCACTGGAAACATGGCGGAATCGTTGGTGTATTCGGCTATGGAGGCGGAGTTATTGGCAGATATTGCGATCAGCCCGAAATGTTTCCGGGAGTTGCGCATTTCCACACCATGCGTGTAAGCCAGCCCGCAGGCAAGTATTATACCACTAAATATATTGAAGATATTTGCGAGCTTTGGGAACGCCGGGGAAGTGGTCTTACAAACATGCATGGCGCAACCGGAGATATTATTTTTCTTGGCACAACAACACCTCAACTGGAAGAGGTCTTTTTTGAACTGACGCATAACCTTAACCAGGATCTGGGCGGTTCCGGCTCTAATTTGCGGACTCCTTCCGACTGTCTTGGCGCTTCGCGTTGTGAATTTGCATGTTATGACACACAGGCTATCTGTCATGAACTGACAAACGAATATCAGGACGAACTCCATCGTCCGGCATTCCCGTACAAGTTTAAATTCAAGTTTGACGGATGCCCCAACTGCTGCGTGGCTTCTATTGCTCGATCAGACATATCATTTATAGGCACATGGCGAGATGATATACGCATCGACCAGGAAGCTGTTAAGGCATATATCGGTGGAGAATTTCCGCCAAATGCCGGCGCGCATGCCGGTCGTGACTGGGGTCCGTTTGATATCCAGAAAGAGGTTATCGATCTATGCCCCACCAAATGTATGCGGTATGAAAATGGAAAGCTTGAAATCAACACCCCGGAATGCACCAGATGCATGCACTGTATTAATGCCATGCCGAGAGCTCTCAGGATAGGCAATGACAGAGGTTGTTCACTTCTGTGTGGCGCCAAGTCTCCTATCCTCGATGGCGCGCAGATGGCCACACTTCTTGTTCCTTTTATCAAGGTTGAACCGCCTTACGACGAAATCAAAGAAAACATAATAGAACCTATCTGGGATTGGTGGATGGAAGAGGGCAAGAACCGTGAGCGTTTCGGTGAACTAATCAAACGGCAGGGCTTCCAGAAACTGCTTGAAGTAACAGGAATTAAAGCTATACCTCAACAGATTCAAGAGCCTCGGTCCAATCCATACATCTTCTGGAAAGCGGATGAGGTTCCTGGCGGATTCAAGCGTGATATTAACGAATTTAGAAAATTTCATCAAAGATAGGAGGGGAATAATCATGGCATTTATATCTTCAGGCTACAATCCTGACAAACCGATGGAAAACAGAATAACCGACATCGGTCCGAGAAAATATGATGAATTTTACCCTCCGGTTATTGCAAAAAACAAGGGTAAATGGCTGTATCATGAAATACTTGAACCAGGCATACTCGTTCATGTAGCGGAATCAGGCGACAAGGTTTATACAATTAGATGTGGTGGATGTCGTTTCATGAGTGTAACCCATCTGCGTGAAATGAACGAAATCGCTGATAAATATTGTGACGGATACTTAAGGTTTACAACCAGAAACAACATCGAGTTCATGACGGATAAGGAAGAAAACGTAAAGCCTATGAAGGAAGACCTTCTGAGCAGGAAGTTTGCTGCCGGGAGTTACAAATTTCCCATTGGCGGTACAGGAGCAAGTATTACAAACGTAGTGCACACCCAGGGCTGGATTCATTGCCATACTCCGGCTACCGATGCATCAGGGACTGTAAAGGCAACCCTGGATGTACTCTTTGACCAGTTTACAGAGATGAAGCTTCCGGCAAAACTGCGTGTTTCCATGGCCTGCTGCCTTAATATGTGCGGCGCGGTCCATTGCTCTGATATCGCGATTTTAGGGTATCACCGTAAACCGCCTATGATTGACCATGAATATATCGACAAGATGTGTGAGCTTCCTCTGGCCATTGCCGCATGTCCAACAGCGGCCATTAAACCGACCAAGGTTAAGCTTCCGGACGGAACCGAGGTAAAGAGTGTTTCCGTAGCAGAGGAAAAATGCATGTTCTGCGGCAACTGTTACACAATGTGTCCATCCATGCCTCTTGCCGATGATGTTGGCGACGGAATAGTGCTCATGGCAGGCGGTAAAATTTCCAACAGGATAGACGCACCAAGATTTTCCAAGGTTGTTGTGGCCTTTATACCGAACGAAGTGCCACGCTGGCCGACCATGACTGCTACTATAAAGAGAATGGTAGAAGCTTATGCAAAAGATGCCAATAAGTATGAACGCCTCGGCCAGTGGGCTGAGAGGATCGGATGGGAAAAATTCTTTGAGAAATGTGAGCTTGAGTTTACACATCATCTTATCGATGATTTCCGCGATCCTGCTTATTATACATGGCGTCAGACAACAAACTTTAAGTTCTAAGATAGATATATATAACCGGCAGGGGACACAAACAGTGTTCCCTGCTTTTTAACAAGAGAGGGCAAGATAATGGATCAAGCTGAAGCAGTCGAGAAAATTGTTGCAGCGCTAACAAAGAAAGCAAAATCAAAATCAAAATTTTATTTTAATGACCTCGCTAAAATGCTTGGCGAAAAGCCCAGACCCGCGAAAAAGTTTATTAACCAGATGGTAACAGATGGAATCCTTGAGTACTGGTCAAGCGGCAGCACCTCGATGTATGGGCTTAAAGGGGCCGGTAAACAGTCTCACGGCGAAGGCGAAGGCGAAGAATAAAAGATTTTCAATCTGAGATTTTTTGACTTTTTGCGCTATAACAAAAGTTAAGATTTAGAGACCTTTGAAAAATGTTCAATTTTGTTCAAGTTCAAGTCTGCCTGTGCGTTGCACGCAGACAGGGAAGGCAAAAATTTTAACCGCAGGAATACATTGAGTATTTTGAGGATTAAAATTTGAGTCTGACGCCGAAATTGGGCAAAAGGGGGCGTTTTGCAAAGGTCTCGTTTATTGTTTGGCATAAGACATAAGGCTTTTTTATTATTTTAAGCTTGCGTTGGGTCTTATGCCATTTCTTTTTGAACTATAACGTCTCGGAGTTGTAACTTCTCAATAAGTTCGGGCAATAGCATCTACCCTGTTTTGTCAATTAGTTGGTAGTGGTGAGGAATCTCTCGTAGGGGCGGGTTTATCCCGCCCGAATCGACTCGGCAGGCAGGCGGCGTAAAGCCGCCCCTACGGCTGTACGGATATCGCCAGAGGTTATTGAAAAGTTACTCGGAATTTCTACAACTTATTGGAATTCCTATGACTTTTCAACCACTCAACCACCACGCGGCGCAAGCGCCTGCGCTGCACGTCGACCAATTGTGAGTAAATGGATATTCCCAGAATTATTATCACGGCTTTGCGGGGAGGAGCAGGGAAAACCATACTATCGATTGGTATTATTGCCGCATGGACTAATCTTGGGAAAAAAGTAGCCCCTTTTAAAAAAGGTCCTGATTATATTGATGCCGGCTGGCTCGCGCTTGCGGCTGGAAGACCCTGCTATAATCTGGACACCTTCATGGTAAAAGAAGAGCAAGTCCTTAATTCATTTCTTTCACATTCCATAAATAGAGATATCGCTGTCATAGAAGGCAACCGCGGGCTTTATGACGGAATAGATGTTGAGGGAAGCACCAGCACTGCCGAGCTTGCGAAGCTGCTTAACGCCCCTGTAATTTTGTGTATTGATTGCACAAAGACCACAAGAACTATGGCTGCGGTTGTTTCCGGCTGTATCCGGTTTGATCCGGATGTTAAGATAAAAGGGGTTATATTAAACCGTGTTGCCGGGCCAAGGCATGAAAATATACTCCGCAAAAGTATTGAATATCACTGTGGTATATCTGTATTAGGCGCTGTGCCGAAACTGGGAAAGCAGAATTTTCCAGAGCGCCACATGGGTCTCGTGCCGATGCCTGAACACGGGTGGGCAAAAGATTCCATTGCCGCTGCTTCTCAAACAGCATCGAAATATCTTGACCTTGACGCATTAGCCGAAATTGCTTGCAACACTCCTGTGCATCCGAAATCCGAAATCCCATCCGCAGATTACGCAGATTTACGCAGATTATTTGAACATTTTATTCATCCATCTCAATCTCTAATCTCCCATCCGAAATCCGAAATCCGAAATCCAGCAACCAGCAACCAGCAACACCCCCCTAAATCCCCCCTTAAAGGGGGACTAAGGGGGGTGTTAACCAGCAATGAGCAACGAGCAACGAGAATAGGCATAGTCAAAGATTCAGCATTTCAGTTTTATTATCCTGAAAATATCGATGCTCTTATTTCACTGGGCGCTGAGGCTGTGTTTATCAGTCCTTTTTCCGACAGCACCATTCCTCCTGTAGACGCCCTGTATATCGGCGGCGGATTTCCAGAAACACATGCAGAGAAACTAACGCAAAATGTAAAATTCAGGCAGGAATTAAAGGCCCTTGCAGAAGATGGTCTCCCAATATATGCTGAATGCGGTGGCTTGATGTATCTTGGAGAGGAGCTTGTCCTGGATGGCAAATCATACCCCATGGCCGGTGTTCTGCCGATTATTTTTGGTTTTTCTAAAAGGCCACAGGGACACGGATACACAATTATTACAGTAGAAAGGGAAAATCCGTATTATAAAGTCGGCACAGAGATCAAAGGCCATGAATTTCACTATTCGCGGGTGTTAAAGTGGGGTGGCAACGACAGGGACCTGGCTTTTTCCATGAAAAGAGGGGTGGGAGTTATTAATAAAAGGGATGGTCTTTGTTATAAAAATGTACTGGCAACATATACCCACATTCATGCGCTGGGCACACCTTTGTGGGCCCATGCCATGGTTCAAAATGCTATTTCCTATAGACAGAAATTTACAAACTCATTATCTGGTCAACCTGAGGCAGCGGACAATTAAATTTAAGAACGGCTGAAACTCGCACATAAGTGAGCGTAAAGAAATAACTTAGAGCAATCCTTTTATAAAAAGCTTGCTAAAGCCGACATTATCCGACTCATAGAAAACTTTATTTGGTCGTCGTTATTTCTTAACGCTCACTAACATGCTCAAACAGTCAGCCGTTTTAAATTTAACTGCCCGCCACATCAGGTTGTTGGCAGGTTACTTTTTGAGTTTGTAAATTTCTGATAGAAACAAATCAAAAAAGCGATTCTAAAATTCAGCCCCGCTTCGTTCTGCCGAATTACGCAGGGCACGCTTCTAATAATGAATTAATAAATAATGGTGTTGAATTATCTTCACACCTTAAACTTGGCCTGCCACGCAAAGCCCGAAGGGCGAAGCGTGGTGGAGGCGGCGGGAGTCGAACCCGCGTCCGGTAATATTCCACAAAGGGATCTACATATTTAGCCTGAGCTTTAGCTTTCGCCTTTTCAAGTCCCCCTCAGACAGGCTACTTGAAAGGCTATCCTGTAAAATTTCGCCAATCCTTTAACAGGAAATCCGGATGGCTATCCTGCTAATCGGCGCCCTTGCCGGATGCGCAGGAATAATCCGGCAGGACGTTAGCCGTCTAAGCGGCTAAAGCGTAATTATAATCATCTGCGATTATTTTAAGTCCCCGCCATTTTTACGAGCTGACAGGAGCTCGATATGCAACCTTAGCTTCTTTATCCCCGTCGAAGCCGTTTCGCCCCCATGAAAAGGGTGGAAAAGCAGACGTATTAAAAAATCTTTATCATAAAAAATAAACCAATATACTGACTTTGTCAAGCTTTTCGCTGAAACGGAAAGCTTCTTCAACCCTTTTTTTCCCTCTCAAGCTCCCTTTTTTCATCACGCCTTCTAATGGTCTCACGCTTGTCATATTTGCGTTTACCTCTGGCAAGGGCTACGGTCATTTTGGCCTTTCCGTTTTCAAAATAAACCTTTAGCGGTATCAGGGAAAAACCCATTTCATTTACCTTGCCATAAAGCTTTTTAATCTCATACTTATGCAAAAGCAGTTTTCTGCGCCTTAAAGGGTCATGATTTTCATAACTGGCATATGGATAGGGACCGATATGCATCTGGTAAACAAACACCTCGCCCCCTTTAATTTTGGCATATGAATCTTTCAAATTAGCCCGGCCAAGTCTGAGCGATTTGACTTCAGTGCCTAACAGAGCAATTCCTGCCTCGTATGTATCCTCAATATAATAATTATACCTGGCCTTCCTGTTCTCTGTAACTATTTTGTTGTGCATGGTTTCCAAGTGTTACCTTATTCGAGACCTTTGCAAAACATCCCCTTTTGCCCGATTACTGCGTTAGACTCAAATTTCAATCCTCGAAATATTCAATATATTCCTCTGGTTGAAATTTTCGCCTTTCTTGTACTCGAACAAAATTGAACATTTTTCAAAGGTCTCTACTCGTGGTAGATTTTATCATAAAGAATGCTGCCATATGTATCCTGCACTAATTTCATTACGGCAGTGGCCGAGGTTTGTTTAAGCATATCCTTCATAAAGCGTTTGATGTCCTCTATGTTAAGTGATCTAACCATGCTCTTTACAGCGGGTATTGATTGAGGGTTCATGCTCAATTCATCCAACCCCAAGCCTAAAAGTACAGGGATGTAGATCGGGTCGCTGGCCATCTCACCGCACATAAAGACCTTTATCCCTTTTTCATGCGCCACATCCACAACATGTTTAATCGCACGTATAACAGCGGGATGAAGCGGATTGTAAAGATAGGCAACCTCGCTGTTCCCCCTGTCTATTGCCAGTGAATACTGAATAAGATCGTTTGTCCCTATGCTGAAAAAATCAACGTTTTCTGCCATCACATCTGCCATGATTACAGCCGAAGGGACTTCTATCATTATCCCGACTTCAATATCTCTTTTAAAGACCGCTCCTTCTTTATCCAGAGAGTCAGCAACTTCGTTTAAAATCCTTTTTGTTTCGCAGACCTCATCATAGCTTGATATCATGGGGATCAGGATTCTGACATCCCCGTATGCGGCAACTCTTAATATTGCTCTGATCTGAGTCTTGAAAATCTCAGGATTTTGCAGGCAATACCTGATTGCGCGAAGTCCAAGTGCCGGATTGATCTCATCACGCTCGGAAACAGGGGCTATCGCTCTATCACCATTTATATCAAGAGTGCGGATAATCACCGGTTTTGGCGCTATGACCTCCACTACATCCATATATTTATCAAACAGCTCATCTTCACTTGGGAAAACAGAACTGTTTAAATATTGAAATTCGGTTCTGTACAGACCAATGCCGTCACCACCATGGTCGATAACAGAAACTACCTCCTCGGGCAGCTCAATATTGCCCATAACAGGCAGTTGAAATCCATCAGTTGTTTCAGCCACAAGATAGCTTCCCCTGGTGATGGCAGCTCTATATTCTTCATATCTTATTTTATATTCTTCATACTTAATTAGTGTTTCTTCTCTTGGATGAACGATCACTGTGCCGGCAGTACCGTCAACTATAACGAGATCGTCATTTTGGATTATTCTTGTTGCCTGATTAAGCCCTAAAACAGCCGGTATTTCAAGAGTTCGCGCGATTATACCGGTATGTGATGCCTTTCCTCCGCGATTTGTAATAAAACCTTTAATTTTTTCCAGTTGTATCTGACTGGTCTCAGCAGGTGAAAGATCGTGGGCGATAAGTATGACCCTCTTGCAAATATCAGCGATATTGACCGGCTCTGCGCCGACCAGATTTTTCATTACACGGTCGGACACATGCACGATGTCTGCAGCCCTTTCCTTTAAATAAGGATCTGACATATTTTGAAACATTGATTTCAAATTCGACACCACTTTCTTCAGAGCCCATTCTGCATTTATCCGTTCATCCTCAATGGTTTCAATTGTCCTGCCATACAGCATCTTATCTTTTAGCATCACAATATGGGTCTCAAGAATATACCTTTGCTGGCGCAACTCTTCATGGGAATTTTTAATAATTGCTTCGAGTTCATCCTTTGCTTTCTTTACAGCAGCCTTGAAACGTTTTATCTCATCCGGCAGGTTCCCTTTTTCGATGAAATATTTCCTGACAACATCAACCCCTTCCTTATCGACCAAATAAGCCTTTCCTATGCATATACCCGGAGAACCCCCTATCCCATTTAGAATTAGCTCAATTGCATTTGGATCCGACATAAAAACTTATTCCCCAAAACCCTTTTTTATTAGCTCAATGATTTCATTTAAGATGTCAATGTCTGACTCTTCATCAATTTTTAGAGTTATTTTTGAACCCTTTAAACATGCAAGGGAAAGAATATCAATAACACTTGATGCATCCACCCGTTCTTTTCCCTTTACAAGCCACACTTTTGAGCTGGCATTTTGGGCAAGTTTTGCTATCCTTGCGGCAGACCTTGCATGAAGGCCAAGTTCATTTATAATAACTACATCCCTTGAAAGTGTATACAATAAAGTTTACCACAGATAAAGATTTTATGATATTGAAAAAAACTAAATCAAAATACAAAAACAATTTTGCAATAAGTTTACAGCCAAAACAAACCTATTGCAACCCCCTTTCTCTCATTCCCATCGATAGAGGAGACCTTTGAATTTTGTCATTTCGAGGAGTGTCAACGACGAGAAATCCTAATGATTCAGGTTCGTTAAGATTTCACCCGGAGCCTGCCCTGAGCGTAAATACTAAGATTCCTCGCTTCGCTCAGAATGACAGAAGCGAAGGGGTCGAAATGACAAATAACGATAGTTTTGGAAAGGTTTCCAGATGACTTTGGCGGATCCTCAACCCGACCCGTCTGCCACTGCGAGCTCGCCCGCCAGCCAAACCTAACGGATTGGGAGCATTGCCAATTTGTTAAAGCCGAAAACATAAACTCTATTCGGGCGGGATAAACCCGCCCCTACGAAATTTGATGCACGTAACCCGTAGGGGCGGGTTTACCCCGTCCGCCATCGCTCTCGGCCAAATGAGGCAGTCAGCATCCCTGAAGACTTTCGCTCAGGCGAGGCGGCCTGGGGCACGAGCGGGCAGGTCGGGGAGTGGGAAGCCAATTGAACTTTTCGCTCAATTGAGGCGCTTCAAATAAGGCACATCAGAAATTTACAAACTCAAAAAGTAACCTGCCAACAACCTGATGTGGCGGGCAGTTAAATTTAACTGTCCGCTGCCTCAGGTTGACCAGATAATGAGTTTGTAAATTTCTGGCACATAAACAAGATGATTGCATAGCTGGTCCAAATTTGTTATGAGAAAAAGCATGAAATATTTAAAGACTCTAATTCTATCGGGTTGTTTGACCTTTATTTTGTTCAATCCGCAAGCGGCTGAATGCAACGATGCTTCTCATCCGCTCAATCTATCGCTGGATGAAATCATGGGCAGAATCGAAAACAGATATGCTGCAAAAGGATTTTCGGCAAATTTTTCTCAAGTGTCGACCATCAAGGCAATGGATATTACAGATACCGCATCTGGAAATCTTTTTGTTATGGCCCCGGGCATGATGAGGTGGGAATATGAAAAGCCGGACCAACAGCTCATAATTACAGACGGCAAAAGATTGTGGGTTTACAGGCAGGATGACAACCAGGTTATGGTCGGAACATCCCCTTATTTTTTTGGAAACGGAAAGGGGGGCGGATTTCTTTCAGACCTGAAGATTATAAGGGAAAAATTTAATATTGCGCTGGATGATAAAATCAGCGGCAAATATTATATTTTAAGACTTATACCTAAGAAAAAAGTATTCGATATCTCCCTGATATATCTGTCGATCTCAATAAATACTTTTGATATTGTTCAAATAACGACATATAATTCATATAATGATGAAACAAAAATTTATCTTAAAAATATTGAGTTCAAAAAACATATCGATGACTCAATGTTTTATTTTGAAATTCCTGAAGGAGCCGACATCCTGCAACTTGACGGGTAGCGCATAAGTATTAAAGATGAAAAAAAAGATAAAAAGTCTGTTGAAAAAAAGAAAAGCGATCATGCTGGCGCACAATTATCAGCCGCCGGAAATCCAGGATCTTGCCGATCTTTGCGGAGATTCTCTCGAACTCAGCATAAAGGCATCCATGACCGATGCTGAAGTTATCCTCTTTTGCGGCGTGACCTTCATGGCTGAAACAGCTTCAGTGCTGTCTCCTGAAAAGAGGGTTCTTTTGCCCTGCAAGGAAGCAGGCTGTCCAATGGCCGACATGGTAACGCCGGCACAGCTTCAAGCAAAGCTTGCCGGACTTCCTCCCATGCCTGTGGTGACCTATGTAAATTCATCCGCATCTGTCAAGGCTATGTCAACCATCTGCTGCACATCGGCAAATGCTGTCGAGGTTGTAAACAGTCTGGAAGCAAAAGAAATACTGATGGTTCCTGACCGGAACCTGGCCCAATATACGGCGTCGAAAACAAATAAAAAAATACACCTGTGGGATGGATACTGCCCGTTTCACGACAATCTTATACCCAAAGATGTTCAAAAAGTAAAAAATATGCATCCAGACGCCCTTTTTATAGCGCATCCTGAATGCAGACCCGAAGTTCTTGAGCTTGCCGATGCTGTTGCAAGCACTTCAGGGATGCTTAAATATGCGGGTAAGTCTGACAGCCTATCCTTTATTGTGGGCACAGAAATCGGGATGCTTCATCCATTAAAAAAGGCAAATCCCGGCAAAGAATTTTACCCCGCTTCAAAGGATATGCTGTGCGGCGATATGAAAAAAATTTCCCTTGATGATATTATAAGGTCTCTTGAAACCATGGAAGGAGAGGTTAAGGTCCCGGAAGATATAAGGCTGCCTGCATTAAAGGCAGTTCAAGGAATGATAGATCTGTCGTAACTACTCAGGTTCACGGTTCCACGGTTCACGGTTTTTTTTATTGAATTAGTTTTTTCAATTTTTTCAGAAAATATTTTAACTTTATATGCAACATAAACTTGAGTTCTCAGTTTAGCATCAAGACATTTCGCCTTTATGTTTCAACCTAAATTGAGCGATTTTTTACTCGATCTGCACCAATCTCTTGCGCATCAAGGATTCGCGAAAATCCTCGACATATCCACTGGTATGCCTGCTTGCCCTGTGGAATGTGAAGCCTATTCCTCCGGGGTGGTTTTCGCAAACCCTTATGCATCAAGATCTCGGCACATATCTTCGCAATAAATCGCTCAACTTAGGTTCAATCAACCGTTAACTGTGAACTGTAAACTGTGAACGGTTACCTGAATCAGAAATTTACAAACTCAAAAAGTAACCTGCCAACAACCTGATGTGGCGGGCAGTTAAATTTAAAACGGCTGACTGTTTGAGCATGTTAGTGAGCGTTAAGAAATAACGACGACCAAATAAAAT
>JAYENE010000283.1:0-2964 GCA_034721935.1 Thermodesulfobacteriota bacterium | reverse complement strand
GCCGGAATGACGATTGGATATAAACGCCTGTCATTCCGGCGAAAGCCGGAATCCAGAGGATAGTCGCAAAATATGATTTGCCCGGACTTATCGAGAAGTTACGCAGGCTCTATAATATAATTTTTTGATGTCGTTTTTAATTCGACCTTGTCACATTGGTTTATTTCTTTGTTTTCTTGTACGTAGGGGCGAGTTTACATCGCCCGCCAAATGAATTCGGGCGAGGTAAACTCGCCCCTACAGCTATCCCTTCTTTGTGTCATTGTGCCTTAATGGCTGAATAGACCTAAATTCATGAAAGAATTTATTATTAAAATAGTTCGATTTTGCTGGAATTTGTTTGCGGTGATTGGTATCTGTGCCTTCATTTTGGGCACATACAGCCTTTATCGGACAATGAGTAACTATGATATGACATTGTCACAACTTGCAATCAAGGCTGCGCGCAAGGCTGGAATTAACTCTCCTGTTGTGACAAAGGCATTGTCTCCACTTCCTCGATTTGCAGACCATTCATTCAAAGGAGCTCTTGTTAAAAGTCATCCAAGAATTCTTTATTCAAAATCAATACTGCAGGAAGTACGCAATCTGTATAAATCCAACAAAGAATATGCAAAACTCTGCAATAATATTTGCCGGAACAAGGCCCTTTTATGGAGAACAGCCTGCTGGACGACCGGCTCCAATGAAGATGCCGGCGCAAAAGCAATAGAGGCGCTAATCGCCATGGTGCCTGATGAGCCAAAGGCTTCGGGTAACCTTGGCAATGGTTTGCCAATGGCGCTGACTTATGACCTGCTTTATCACCATCCAGCCATGACAGTGACACGGCATCAGCAGATTGAGCTAAAACTGGAAAACATGGTGCTGAGTCATCTGGCTGTGCTTGATAAGGATAGTGCTTCCATGTGGCATGGACGGGCGCAACTGGCTGCATCTGCCTGGGTCACTGCTCTCGGACTTGATGTATCACGCAAGATATCTCTGGAACTTCTGACACGTACTCAGTCCCACTTTCTGGATGCTTTGCATGCTCTGGAAATTACTGAAGGATGGCCGGAAGGTTACAATTACTGGATCAATAATAGAGCTTTTCCTATTGTGCTTGCCTGTCTATCCCATATAAATGCAGTCAAGGAACCAGTAATTAACGGAAGGCTCAAGAATCTTTTGGAACGCCTCGGATACTGGCATATTTATGGATCAAGACCGATCGGAAAGTTTGAACCTTTCGGAGATTCAGGGCCGCGTGTTGATCTCAAGGACGAAACAAGGAGAGTCATTGACTTGATTTCTCTGGCAACAGGCAATCCATCCTTTTCCGCATATTCCGCATATTTGAAAACCATGCATAGACAAGAAAGCTATTATCGAGCCTATAGATGGGGGGCGCCACTTTTTCAATACAAAACTTTTGGTGACAATTTCCATAGTGAACCACCAAAAGATTTAAGTCTATTCAACGGAATTTTACCTAAAAGCATGGCGTTTGGCCCGGACTCCTGGGGTCAGGTTTATATTCATTCAGACTGGGGGCCTGATGCAACTTTTATAAGCTATCGGGCAGGTAATACTTTTACGCATCACGGTCACTATGACTCGGGCCATTTCACGCTATTCAAAGGCGCTCCACTGGCAATAACCAGCGGCACATACGGCGGTTACACTTCGCCGCATCGGCTTAACTATGCAATTCGCACGGTAAGCAAAAACAGTATTCTCGTGCTTCGCCCAAATGAAAAGGTTAAACCAAATCGTTTTTTCATGACAAATGTTGCCGATGGGGGACAACGCATAGTAATACCCACCGGCAGCGCGGTTACAAGTGTTGCAAACTGGAATGAAAATATCGGCAAGGGTAAGCGCTATGAAGGAGGTAAAATCCTTGTTTATAAAAACGCTGAACCTGATTTCACATATATAAATAGTGATCTTACGCCTGCCTATAATTCAAAACACTATGATGATAACGGAGAAAATGGCAAGGTCAATCTTGTAAGCCGACAGATAGTTTATCTTTTTGCCGATGATGCGCTGGTTATGTATGACAAGGTAGAAAGTACAAATAAAGACTATATTAAGAAATGGCTTTTACATTGCTGGGCAAAGCCGGAAACCATCAAGGAAAAAGTACTTATAGGGGAAATAAATAATGGTATTTTACAAAGTTCAGATAGTATTGCTGCCATATATAACGGCAAAAGTAAATTAATGGTTGAACGTTTACTTCCCGAAGATGGCATCTTTCGCAAAGTAGGAGGACCTGACTATCGTTATTATGTTGAAGTTGACGCGGATGAAACCATGCTGGACGGCATCAACTTTACCGAAGGCGCAAATGAAAAATCCTGGTATGATTCCGGGATGTGGCGTCTTGAGGTACAACCAAAGGCGCCAAGAACTCAAGATCAATTTCTCATGGTTTTAAAACCTTCGCTGGGAGATGTCAATTGGCCTTCAAGCTTATTGGTCAAGATATCAGAGAACAATGGATTCGGAGCGATCGTGGGAAAAACTCTGGTCATCTTCGGAGATATAAAAGATGGCTCTCAGATTTTGAAATACCAGGTGCCGGCAGGCAGGGTGCAGCAACATGTCATTGTCGATTTGCCGCCAGATCGACCCGTAAGGGTAAAGGTAAGAAATGAAATACGGCAATACCGTATTTCACGGGAAGGCACATTGCGCTTTGACGATCTGGTCACGGATAGCCACGACGTGGTGGTAATGTTCAGCCACGAATGACACGAACGCACACGAATTATTTCCTGACTAAAATAACCTTTTTGACCAAAAATGACCACGCAAATACAAAAAATGAAAACTTTAGTTAATTTCAATTTTTTTCAAAGTCTCGTGTTTTCGTGTTTTTCAGGTAGTCCATACAAAACAGTGCAGGTGGTTTAAAAAGTTGCAGGGGCGGCTTTATGCCGCCCGATAGATCGATTCAGGCGAGGTAAACTC